>JAPOYQ010000753.1 GCA_026706505.1 Gemmatimonadota bacterium | reverse complement strand
CGCAATCCCCTCAATCCCGGCGGCAATGTGCTGACCGTCGATATTGGCGGTGCAGTGTGGCTGGAGCAGGTGCGCCTTACAGGGTGGGGTATGCGCGGCTATATCATGCGGGCTTCTGCTGGCGGGCGAGATGTCCGCGGTGGCCTCAAATGGCAGCGCATTAGTCCGCCAGAGCGCGAGTACAGCGTAGCTGAAGCGCTGCCGCGCGGCGATTCGGGCCGCTTCAGTTCGATTGTCGATCCCCAGGATCCGCCGCTCGAAGCCCGTCTCCTCGACTTGATCGTCTTTGCCCACTTTCCTCCGGGTTTTGTCGGCGGTCGCTCTGAAAGTGGAGCCGGGCAGGGGATTTTGGTCAATGCCTTCTGGTCGTCGATCACCGAGATCATGCTGTTTTCCAGCCGTCCGCCGGCCGAGGTGGTGTTGGAATCGGACTTGATCGAGTTGCCGGGGCTGGTGGCTCTCGGTGCGGTCCACTGGGACGCTGACACGCCGCCGGGCACGGACGTGGAAATCCGCACCCGCACTGGCGACCAACTGTTGCAGCAAATTCGCTACTTCGACAAAACCGGCAATGAGAAGACTGCGGACGAATACAGAACCCTGGCCGGTTTTCTCAAGGGGCCTTCGGATACCACGGTGGTCGTCGGACCGGGGTGGAGCGCTTGGAGCCAGCAGTACCGGCAGCCGGGGGAATTGGCGAGTTCGCCGAGTCTGCGGCGCTTTATGCAGCTCCAGGTACGGCTCAAAAACGATGGCGGTCAGCACGTGCCGACGCTGCACCGCATTTCAGTGGGTCTTCATCAGCCGGTGGTGCAGCAGTTGCGCGCCGAGGTGTGGCCGACGGCAGTGGAGGCGGGCGTACTCGATACGTTTGCTCTCTTTGTGCAGCCCGACTTTTTAGCGCAGCCAGCCAATATGCGCAGCTTGGGTTTCGACGAAGTGCGGGTGCGCGCCGAGCCGGGGCTGGACCTACGGCTGGTCGATGTGGCCTTGGGCACGGAAGCGGAGCTGGCGTCTGAGACTCCGTTTCAGCGTTTTGCGCGAGGTGGCGACGGTCGGCTGCTCGACGCGCAGGGGGCCGAGTTGGCAGTGCACGCCGAGGGAGACTCGCTGTGGCTGCGCTTTCCCGAGACCGTGCAGGGTGCGTCCTCTGAAATCCTCGCGCCGGTGTACTACCGTGCAGTGGCTCCCGGCGACGAGGTGCCCACCGGACTGGATCGCAATCTGTTGACCTTTACCTCGTACAGTCTCCTGCCCGAGGCCGAACAGGGCGCGGTGCGCTATTTCCGGCGGCAGGAGAGCGGTGGTCCGGTCGAGGTGGACGCGGGGACCTACGAGACTTTGGCCGCAGCCGAGCAGGGGCCGGTGCGCTACTTCCGCAAGGTCGTCGGTTTGGGCGATCAGGTACCTTTTGATGCGGCTGGCGATAGCCTCGACCAGAGTCGGTACAACAGGTTGGGGGCACAGCGAGGCTGGGTGGTGGACCGGGGTCGATTGGTGCAACTGCGCTTTGCCTCGCGGGTGTATTTGCAGGGGACGCGCTTGGCCGTTGCAGTGCGGCAGAGCCAGCCTCCGACTGCGTGGCAGGCGGCTGACGGCGGCGATGTAACTGGGCTGAGTCCCGCAAAGAGCTTAGCCATTAGTGCGCGGGGGGCTGACGCGGCCATTGCCCAGGTGGCGATCGCGCCGAATCCTTTTACGCCCAACGGCGATGGGGTCAACGAGGTGGCTGAGAGCGACTTTTCCTTGTTCCGGGTGCAAGCGGAGCGGTCGTTGGCAGTGCGGATCTATACGCTGGCGGGTCGTCAAGTGCGGCAGTTGGAGGCATTGGCTACAGGCGGGCAGCAGCGGTTTGTCTGGGATGGACGGGACGAAGATGGGCGGGTCGTGGCACCGGGCTTGTATTTGTGCAAGATTGAGGTGGATGCGGACGCTACGGCCTTTGCAGGGCAGACCCGAGTTCACCTCATCGCCGTGGCCTATTGAGACGCGGCGGTCGTCCTATGAACAACTCGACAAGACGAAAATTCGCCATACTGCTCGGCCTTGTGGTCGTCGGTGACAGCGCCGCTCAGGTCGAGTACGGCAAGCGGCTGGGATTGCAGCAGGGCGCGGAAGCTCGGCTGATGACCTTGAGTCCGGAGGTGTATCTGGCCGCGCTGGATCCGGCCGTGCGGCGTTGGTACGTGCCGCAGGAACTGTACGAAGAATACCGCTGGCGGCAGTGGCAGTACACCAACCGGGCGCGGCTGCCGTACCGGCGCTACGTGGAGGTCGATCTGCAGGGGGATTACTTCTACGATTTGTATGGGAATTATCTAACCCAGGGCTGGCTGGTGTTCAACACTGCGCAGACGCGGCCTCAGGAGGCGGGCAGCACCCTGTTCAAGACGAATGTGTTCGACCGGTGGTTTAATCAACTGGTGATCGCCGGAGACCGGAAGGGTCAGTATCACTACGCGCTGACGGTGAGCAACAATCTGCGCACGACCCTGACGCCGCTGGCCTTTTCCAAGCCGCGCTTGAACGGATTCCAACTGGACTTGGCCACGGATAAGTATAAAATGACCTTCCTGCATTCGCTGATTTCAGGGCCTAGGGCCATCCAGGAGACGGAGCGGGCCTTTACGGATGCCACGTCTTTGGCGGGAGGTCGTTTTGCAGCGCAAGTGGGCGATTTCGTCGAGGTGGGATTGCACGCGGTTAGCGCCCACCAGACCAATAGTGTGGCGGACCAACTCGTGGAGACTTTGCACAAAGGGTCCCTGACCAACGAACAGAACCAGACGGTTGGGCAGATCGAGATCCTATTGAAGGACGACTCGCCGGAGGACGGCCTCGGCGGTGCGGCCTTTTTCCCAGACGCCTCGGACGTGATCATCACCTATCGCGACGGCACGGTGGAGCAGGGCCGGGACATCCGCTTTGGTCCGGTGATTGAAGGGGGGTTGGAGCGGCGGGGTTTTCTCAGCGCAGACGGCAACGAGCAAATCAGCCTGCTCTACGACTTTGACAGTGCGTCGTTTGTCAACCGGGCTGCGGCCGACAAGGCGGAGATCGTCGCAGTAGAATTCCGGCTGGTGCTGGCCAACGACTATCAGGTCTGGATGAGTTCCGATCGCCAGTTGGGAC
>JAPOYQ010000650.1:2901-3137 GCA_026706505.1 Gemmatimonadota bacterium | reverse complement strand
GACCTTATGTGTTTTTTTGCACGGCGTAACCAAAGTGACACAAACCCTTGACAAGCCATTGCGCCGATTTATATTGAATGCAGGCGGTGATTAGGGCCTTCTGTACAACTCCCCTGAAGTACAGTTTTGGCGACTCCTTTTGTTTTGGGAGTGGTCAGTTGGCCCTCTTAATTGGTTGCTCATTAAATAGCCCGAAGTTGCTATTGGGGCATGGTCCAAATCTAGCTGGTTGAGCC
>JAPOYQ010000650.1:0-2891 GCA_026706505.1 Gemmatimonadota bacterium | reverse complement strand
GCAGGCTTTCACGGGGCAAAATATCGGTATGGGCAAAATCATCGCTATCGCCAATCAAAAAGGTGGAGTGGGCAAGACCACTACAGCCGTCAACCTCGCCGCCTGTCTAGCCCTTTCCGGGCACCGAACCTTACTCATCGACTTAGATTCGCAGGCCAACGCCACTAGTGGCTGCAACGCCGAACTCGGCAGCGATTACGCCTCGACCTACGAGGTTTTGATAGGTCAGCTCAGCACCTCTTCGGCGACCTTTCCCACTTATGTAAAGGATCTCTTCGTAGTGCCCGGGCACATCCGTCTTGCGGGTGCCGAAGTGGAGATGGCCGCCATGGTCGGGCGCGAGAAGCGGCTGGCTGAAGCCCTGCGCCCGGTAAAGGAGCAGTACGAATTTGTACTCATCGATTGCCCGCCGTCTTTGGGCTTGCTGACGATCAACGCGCTGAGCGCAGCCGATTCCGTACTCATCCCGGTGCAGTGCGAGTATTATGCATTAGAAGGCGTGAGCAATCTCAGCAAATCCATCCGCGTGGTGCGGCGTTATCTCAACCCCACCCTCGAAATCGAAGGCGTTTTGCTCACCCTGTACGACGACCGCTTGCAGCTTTGTCGCCGCGTGGCCCAAGAAGTACGCAACCACTTCGGCGACAAGGTGTATCAGACGATCATCAGCCGCAATATTAGCTTGGCCGAGGCCCCTGGCTTTAGCCAGCCCATCGTACTCTACGACGCGGAATCGAGAGGCTCCAACAACTACAACAGTTTGGTTTCCGAAATCTGCGCTGATAGGCCCTCTGTCTTGGCCTGATCCTTCCTTCTGTTCCCCTTCTGTATTGATTATCCTTGACAATCATTTGTATTCGCATATTATATCCACTTCTGCATTTAATATCCGAACGAAGAAGGGAGGTTGTCTGTGTATTCTTGTACGTCTGCGAACTCGGACGCGGCTACGCGAGTGGACGCGTCCTCCCCTCGCTGTGCTGACCATCCAGAATTTATCACTCAAAACGCCCAAGTCCGCCGCCTACTAGCCCAAGCCGACCGGGTCGCTGAGTCCCCGGCGACCGTGCTCCTCACCGGAGAAAGCGGCACGGGCAAAGAAGTGCTAGCGAGACGCCTGCACAAGCGTAGCCCAAGACGCAGGGCCTCATTTGTGCGGCTTAACTGCGCCTCGCTACCTGAAGGCGTATTGGAAAGCGAACTGTTCGGACACGAGAAAGGGGCCTTTACTGGCGCGATCCGCCAGCGCTTAGGCCGTTTTGAGCTAGCCAATCGCGGCACTTTGTTTCTCGACGAGATTGGCGCGGCAGACCTGCGCGTGCAGCTACGCCTGCTGCGCGTCTTACAAGAACGCGAATTCGAGCGAGTTGGGAGCGCGGAGACCTTGCGGGTGGATGTGCGGGTCATTGCCGCCACCAACGTCGATTTGCAGAAAGAGGTCCGCAAGGGAGCCTTCCGCGAAGATCTCTTCTACCGGCTCAACGTCGTGCCGCTGAAGCTGCCACCGCTGCGCCAGCGCAAAGGAGACATTCCGCTGTTGATCGAACACTTTATCTGCCGATTGGCGGCTCAAAACAGGTGCAAAGTTCGCGGCCTCGACACCGCGGCCTTAAACCACCTCTTAGACTATCCATGGCCGGGCAATGTGCGACAATTGGAAAACGCGCTCGAGCGCATGATCCTCCTGGCGAGCAGCAGCGTATTGCGGGAAGAGGACGTGCCTGAAGAGATCGTCCACTGGAAGGACGAAGAAGAGTCCGACCTAGGCCAGCGCGGATTCAGGGAAGCGCGGAATTCGTTTGAGCGGCACTTCCTCTGCGAGGCCCTGCACCGGCACCGAGGAGTGATTTCGCAAGTGGCCGAAGACGTGGGACTGTCGCGCAAGAGCCTGTATGCAAAGCTAGAAAACCTCGATATCAACTACCAACACTACCGAACTTAACTCACAGGCGTGCGGCGAGCGCACGGCGAAATTTCGTCATCTGGCCCTCGAGATAGGCCCGGTTCTCGCCGTCGGTCGGCTCGATCGCGAGAGCTTGACGCATAATGGCTACTGCGTGGGCATGCCGCCCCAACAGATGCAGCAATTCCGCATAGGTGTCCAAATAGACCGGGCTTTCCGCATCGAGCTTGACTGCACGCATCGACAGATTCAGCGCATAGCGGAGGCGCAAGCCCTCTTCTGCATAGGTCCAAGCTAAGTTGTTGAGGATCAGGGGATCATCTGGGGTACCGGCCAAGGCGCGCTCGTAATATTCAATAGCGCGGTCGGGCCTCTTGTGCTCGTAGTAGGTGCGGGCGATGTCAACCGCACTGATGACTCCGGCTTTCAGCGCTTGATCAAAAGTGCGAGCGGCTCGTTCAGCACGACCCTGTTGGAGTTGACAATCTCCCAAGGTGAGGGCGAGTTGCGGGTCAATGCGCACGGCCTCGGTGAGCGCGATTTCTGCCTCGGCGAGACGCCCTTCGGCGATCAAGAGGCGGCTGAGTTCAATGTGGGCGAAAAGGTGGTGTTCGTCGAGTTGGATGGCGTGGCGCAGCGCTTCTATGGCTGCCTCGAGTCGCTCCTGACGGACATAGAGCCAGCCCTCGGTCGCCCGCAGCGATGCATTCTGTCCGTAGTCTGCCCGCAGGTGAGTGAGGAGTTCTTCAGTTTGGGCGAAACGCTCTTCTTTTTGGCAAATGTCACGCAGGACTCCGTACAGGTCGTCGTTGTCTGGCGCCAAGGCAATGGCTTGGCCGATCAGCTCCAGCGCGGCATCTACTTCGCCTAGTCCCAGCCGGGCGAGAGCGGCGATGAGGAGCGAGCGGTCGTCCGGCCCGTCTTGGCGGATGGCTCGACGGATTTCAATCAAGGCTTGGCCGTAGAGGCCATCGCGCAAATAGGCATG
>JAPOYQ010000242.1 GCA_026706505.1 Gemmatimonadota bacterium | reverse complement strand
TTGACGCCTTAAGACTGCAAACCCCGGGCCGCGTCCAGTTTATAGGACTGGAAATGGGCGACCCCTTGGTCGCCGTGGAACCCGACAGCATCGCGGAAAAACGGGGCGAATTGATCGTCTATTTTCCGTCCAACCGCATCACAGCTGCAGACAACAGGCCGCTGCGACTGCTGTTCAAAACGGGCGTCTTCAGTTTTAACGCCCTATTTCAGGGCGAGATATTTGTCGCGGGGGGAGAAGGACAGCCCCAATCTATCGATCCGGGAGATGCCAACGCGGAGGTATCGACCAATTCCATCGAGGTGCTGGCACCGAGCGAGGGGTTAGATGTGCTGAGCGCATTGGACGTGGGATCGACCGTCGTGACGCCGAATGGCGACGGGCGCAACGACACGTTTGAACTAGCCTATTCACTGCTGGGCGTCCAGGCCAGCCAAGTGGTCTTTGAAATCTACGATTTGCGCGGACGCAGAGTGCGAACGATATCGACCGCTTCTAGGAGTGAAGGGCGTTATGTCGAAGAGTGGGATGGACGGGGAGAGGGGACGGGGCGCGTGGCTCCGGGCCTATACCTTGCCCGACTTTCCGTCGAAACGGATGCAGGTGACTTCACGCATACGCGCACCATTGCGGTGGCCTACTAAACGGTTGCGTATATGACCTAAACGCTTTTGAGGATGCGCCATGAGAAAATTCGCTGTGATTCGCCTTTTGCTCGTCGCCACCCTGTGTGCAGCAGGTGCCTATGCTGACGAACTGCGCCTGAGCAGCCCGGCGGACTGGCAGACGTGGACCATTCCCAAGGGCACGCTGGAAATTGCCGACGACGGCAGTATCAGCTTGGCGTGGATGCGCCGCAATATAAACGCCGTGGCCGATGCGGCAGAGTTTTCCCATAGCGAAGGCAAGAAACAAGTTTTTGGTGGTATCCGCGCCGTGAATTCAAATCCCCAAGATGCGGCTAATATTATTGACCAAAACCCATCGACTTGGTGGCAACCGTCTGCCGACGATCCGCTGGAAGATTGGTGGATCGAAATCGACCTCGGCCGACCAGTATTGGCACGCAAGTTGCGCCTTGTCTTTCCGGACTCACTCGACGCCAAGCCCTTTCGCAATTTCACGACTTACATAAGTAACGGTGTAGATACGCGTTATGGCGTGACCTACCACCCGGTCGCCGTCACTACAACACCCAATGTAGAGCGAGTTTTTGAAGTCGATCTGAGACGAATTGAGATCGGTGTGGCCAGCGGAGAACATCTCATAGAGCAGGACACGCTGGATTTTAACCTCGTCCACCACGTGCGCCTAGTGCCCACGGAAAAAAATCCAGGTGCGGCGCTGGCTGAGATCGAAGTGGATGCACTGGGAGATAATCTCGCCATAGGTACAGTGGAACGGGGCGGGTCGGTGCGAGCGGGGCGGAGCGAAGATAAGGTCGGGATGATCTTCGATGGGGATGTCAATACCAACTGGCGACTTGCCGTTGGCGGTGACCAAGCCAAGGAGGGCAATCTCAGGACCTACGTCGAAGACGGCGATTGGTTCGAATGGGATCTGGGCGCCACGTTCTGGGTAGACCACCTTTCCCACATAGACCTAGCTGTCGGAGACGGAGAGGGGTCTCGTGGCTCCCACGGGTACGGGGCCAAGCTATTTATCCTCACCACTTCGGACGGTACGCCGGCCAGTGGCCTGACCAGCGACCGCATTCGCAGCAATTTTGACTACCAAGAACTCAGCGACGTATTCAACGATAGATTCCCCACCCAACAGTCGTATCACTTTGCATTCCCGCTGCGGAAAATCCGCCATATCTTCTACCACCGCAGCGGCATTCCGATGCGCCTGCAGATCCGCCAGACGGTTTTTGAATACATACTCCACGGCGAGGGGCACGTGGCGGCGACGGAAATGATTTCGGACTTCATCGACCTAGGCTCAATGAAGAGCGTGCGCAAGCTTTCGTGGGACGCCGATTTACCCTCCGGCACACAGATCGAAATTCGCTCGCAGACCGGCAATACTTTTGAACTGCAAAAGAAGTACTACCACAAAAACGGCACGGAACTGGATTCGGCCCGTTTTGGCAAGCTGCCCAAGAGCGTGCGCGGGCGCATCGACACCCTTAAGCTCAAAGGGCCGGATTGGAGCGGCTGGAGCCAGCCCTATGATTTTCCCGAGGAGGCATTCCTCTCGCCTACGCCCAGACAATTTCTGCAACTGCAGATTCAACTGGCCAACGACGATCCACAACTGACGCCGGTACTGCGCTCCCTGACCCTAGAATTCGACGATCCCCTCGTCAGCGGCGGCATTGCCGCGCGCATATTGCCGCGCGAGGTCGGACTAGATTCACTGCAGCGCTTTACGTACTTGCTGCAACCGACCTTTGAGCGCAACGACCAAGGCTTTGACGAGATCTTTATCCAAGTGCCGGGCGAGGTGCAAGAGGTTGGCGTACGGGTCGGCGGACAGAGCGTGCAGCCGGGGGAAGTTGAACTAACAGACGGGCTGCTAAGAGTCGGACTGCCGGAGCGGGTGCGGGAGGATTCGGTGGAAGTGCTGTTTACCGCGCAGGTAACGGCCAATGCCACGCTCTTTGAGGCCTGGGCCGGGGACAGCCAGCAGAATGTGCGCCAAGGCGTCGAACCCTTAGAACCGCGCTCGATGATCGTTTTTGTGCCCGACGTAGCCGGGGGAAATTTGCTGCGCAATGTGCAGGTGACTCCGGTCGTTACGCCCAACGGCGATGGCGTAAACGACGAAGCGCAAATCGACTTTATCGTGGTCCAGGTTGAGGGCAATCCCAACGTGGCTATCTACGACCTAACCGGATCGCACCTGCGGACGCTCGACCTAGGTGCCGCGGGTTTCGCGTGGGATGGCCGGGACGATGCGGGAGCGGTTTTGCCGCCGGGTGTGTATATCTGCCGCATCCAGATGGAAGCCGACTCTGGAGACCAGTCGGTATATCGCATCATTAGTTTGGCCTATTAATAAACAGTACGTGTTGCGCAGCGGTAAAAAAGGGAGGAACAAATGGGCCGGAAGTTTTTCGGTACTCTGCTAACGGGTTGCCTTTTGGCAGGTGGAGTATTAGCCGAAGGCCTGCAATCGGGCTTTCTCAACCCCTATGTCAC
>JAPOYQ010000814.1 GCA_026706505.1 Gemmatimonadota bacterium | reverse complement strand
GAGCAACACTAGGTTGCCTGCCATTTTCTGTCAAACGCACTGCTCAGGAGCACTACGCCATGACCACTTTCACCTATCAAGACTTCGACCGCCAGCTCTGGGAACGAGAACTCGAAGATTTCGTCCCCGCCACGGTTTACGACATGCACACGCACATGTGGTCTGAAGACCACCGAGGCTCCCTCACGGGCGCGCCTACCGGCCTGCGCGAGGAGATCGACTATCAGGACCACCTCGACTGGGCGGCTAAACTCTACCCGGGCCGCGCCTTCCACATGCTGGTCTTGGGCACTCCAATGCCGGGCATGGACGCCGCCGGGCACAACGCCTGGATGGCGGCCCAACTTGCCGCCGATCCCGAATCCGCAATCAACATGATGGTCACCCCGGACATGACGCCCGAATACGTAGCCGCCCAAGTCGATGAGTACGGCTTCCTCGGCCTCAAACCCTACCGCACCTTTGCCCCAGACCCAGTCGGCGCCCGCATCTGCGACTTCCTCCCGGAATCCCTCATCGAAGTCGCCCACCACAAGAAGTTGGCCATCACCATGCATCTCGCCAAACCCACTGGCCCAGCCGACCCAGAAAACCAGCGCGACTTAGCGCGCTACACCCGCGAATATCCCAACGCGCAGTGGATTTTGGCCCACTGCGCCCGCTCGTTCAATTCCTTTATGATGGAAGAGGCCGTCCACTTCCTATGCGATCTGCCCAATATATGGTACGACACTTCGGCAGTGAATGACCTGTATGCACACTATCTGCTGATGAAACACGAAGACCGCAAGCGGGTGATGTTCGGGTCGGACAACGTGGTCGCCGGCTGTGCGCGCGGCAAGTACATCACCTATGGCCGCGCCTGGCTGTTCTATCCTGGGGACGAGGCCGGCACGCCGCACTGCGACTCGCGGGCCACGCTCGTCATCTACGAGCAACTGCGCCAGGAGCGGCAAGTGGCCGAGATGCTGCAACTAACGCCCGCGGAAATCGAAGATCACTTTGCCGGAAATGCCCAGCGATTTCTGGCGATGATGCGCGGATAGGTTACGTAGAATTATATCCCCTCAATTAATTCCCGTACCCAAACGACTAAGCGATTGACACTGTTCAATTGCCCCTCGTGCTTTAGTTCTGTAGTGCACAACCGTTCAGTCTTCGAGGGGAAATATGAACTCTGTAGCAAATGTTTTACTGGCTCTGTGTCTGTTGCATCCGGCCCTGACCTTTGGCGACGAACGCCCTGACCTCCAGCAGATACAAGATGTAGTCCAGCGCTTCTACGAGGCGTGGAACCAGCAGGACTTCGTCGTCGCCGAAGACCTGATCGGCGAGAGCGTCGTCGAGCTCGACATGCGCAGTCGCCAAGAGCCGCAGACCTGGCTTTTGCGCAAGGTGCAGTCCCGCGAGGAGTTCCTCGACGGAATCGTCGTCGAGTGGACCGGCGGCGACGCTTGGGACTACGACCCGGAAATCCACCAGTACATCAAGAAGGCCGAGTTTTTCGACATCCTCCTGTGGGGCGACCGGGCGATGGCCATCACGCAGGAGCACTTGGTGGGAGTGTCCGGCCCCGTCGGTGACAAGCAATACAACGCCTATTTGCTCGACCGAGCGAACGACGGCTGGAAGATCGCCGGCGTGCTCCACCAAGTACCTGCCGAGGAATACAAGACGGTCTCCGTCGAGCCACGCGGCGAGCAGCTTCGCGTCCGCATCTTCGTCGATGGCGGCGACGAGGTATTTGCAGATGACGAGGGCCTGTGGGTCGAGCACCGCTACGGTGCCCTGCCCGGGCGGCACGAGGACGGCGACGGCTTTTCGCCCGTCGAGGTCAATGGGGTGCGCTGGCAACCCATCTGGCAAGGCGACAGAACCCGCAAGGTGTATTTTGCCGACAAGGTCACATGGCCTTCCAAGGCGCAGTACCACCTAGTCAAACACGAGGCGCGCGATGTCGCGCAGTTAGAGCGGGAGCCCCAAGCGCCCGGCGACACTCTCAGCATCGTCTTCGCCGACCAAGACAGCGGTGCCGACTGGTACGACGTGGAGGTGCGTTGGGGAGATGAGGCAGCCGACCCTGGCGCAGGGCTACCCGAACCAAGCCCACCGGGCCGCGAAGACCTGCTCCTCGAAGTCCTATTCGACGGCGAGATCCGCGACACCAGCCCACATCAGCGCCCGCTCAAAAACGTCAAAGTAGTTTTCACCGAGGACCGCGCCGGCGACAAAGACGGTGCCGGTTACTTCGACGGCAAGGCCGTCGTCGATATCGAAGGCTTTTTGCTAGATGGCCCCTTCAGCGTCTCAATCTGGGCCAAGTACGACGAGATCGAAACGCGCCCTTACTGGTGGAACAATTGCATTTGGGCGCAGGACAACGGCGGCGGAGTGCGCGTGTTCCAACTCAGTACCCGAGGGCGGCGAGTCACCTGGCACCGGATGCGCGACGACGACCTCCACGCCAAGCTCCTTTTGCGCCAAGGGCACTGGTACCATTTCGCAGCCGTCTTCGACGGAGATTATCACCGGCTCTTCGTCAATGGCGTGTTGCAGGAGCAGAAGCAGAGCGCGGTCAAAACCTCGCCCGATCAGCCCATCTACATTGGTGCGAAAAACCTCGACGAAACGGACTTTTCCTTCACCGGGACCTTAGACGACGCGCGGCTCTACGGCCGCGTGCTGACAACCGCGGAAATCAGTGCCCTCTATCAGGGCTTAGCCGAATGACTCTTACAGCGAGAAAGACCCACCCCATGCACAGGATGCAATCGTTAGTCTGCGTGTTATTGATCCTTATCGCCGGCGCAGTTCAGGGTAGAGAATGGCCCTATTACGCGGCCGACGCCAAGAGCAGCAAATACGCACCCCTGTCCCAGATTGACGGCGACAACTTCGCCCGTTTACAGGAAGTTTGGCGCTTCACAGTCCCGGACAGCGCAATCGCCGCGGCCGAGGATATCTGGACCCGGTCGAACAAGGGCACTCCGCTGGTCATCGACGGCGTGCTCTACTACGGGTCGCCGTTCAACGTCCTCTGCGCTATCGACGCGACAAGTGGCGAGGAACTGTGGACTTTCGATCCACAGTCGTGGAAGGATCGGGGCGATTTTTGGGGCTTTGCGCGCGGCATCGCCTACTGGGAAAGCGGCGACAAGAAGCGC
>JAPOYQ010000404.1:1779-3165 GCA_026706505.1 Gemmatimonadota bacterium | reverse complement strand
TTGTAAATTCCGGGTTCAACGTCCTTTGCGAGGCTTGATGCGAAGCTGAACGCAAACTACAGGGTCGGGCTGCACGACGGCAGGGACATCGCTCAATTCAATCCGCGTGACACCCGCGCCTAAATCTTTTGCATTCCCCGGCAGCGCTGGCTTTTTTCCAGGAGATTGCGGCACAATGTCACTCTTGGCAACGCTCATGTGACGGGTAAGGCGCAGCAGCACGCTCAGCGGATGACCGCTCTCAAACTTCCGGCAGTTCACGGCCCCCAAGGGTTCGACACACAGGTAAGCGAACGCGGTTCTGCCAATTCGAGCGGTCATCGGCTTGAGACTGATGGGGTGAATTCCCGACATTTTTTTCGATGCTCAACTGCCTCAAACAGTTCCGTCGCCTAATTCCGCCCGACGGAATCCCGGGCCAAATCCCCAATAGCAATTGTGTCGTCTGCAATTCGTGGGCTGCAACGAGATACTGCCGACCTTATTGAACAGGAGGGATTGGACAAAACACACTGTCGAATGTTGTACAGGCGGTAAATTTCTCGAAGTGTCATTTGGCATCGGTCCGGACTCGACGCCAGGATGCTGATCCCTCTCAGGCGCCAAAGGAACATGGGCACAAAGTTCCGCAGTTAACCGTGGGGATCCGTTACGGAATGCTCCAGGGCATCACATTGACGGCATCACTTCCCGCGAGAGAATATTGTCCAGTGTTCGATTGCCGCGCAAGCAGGATAGACCGATGTCAAGACTATATTCTGCAATTTCCCGTTACTGGCTTTGTGCTCTTCTGGCCCTTCCCGCAGCGGGGATGATCGCTGCGCTCACCGAATCCCCATCTCCGCACGTGATTCACGAACTTCTGCAACCGATCGGAGAATTCGCTGCGCACTTCATGATCATCGCTCTCATGGCCACTCCGCTCGCGATTGTCTTCAAAGGTTGCCGCCGTCCGAGATGGCTGATCAAGAACCGGCGATGTTTCGGTGAGGCGACTTATTGCTATGCGCTTGTGCACACGTTTCTCTACCTGATGGATGCGAATCACTCGCAAGGATCCAAGGCGTGGCACTGCGACTGGACATCTGGACGTGCTGGCTTGCCTTCTTCATCTTTATCCCTCTCGACGCTACCTTGATGGACTACTGCGTTCGTATCATGGGGCCACGATGGAAGGCGTTGCGGCGCTCGGTCTATGGTGCCCCGATCCTGACGCTTGTGCGTAAGCGCTTACCGCCGTCAAGCACCCGAGGTAGGAGCAGGTTGGATGAGCGTCCATGTCCGGATCTGTGCGGGGGGTGCGCAGCAATGCGCATTCCTACCGCGACTGGGGGGCGGGGCTCGGTAACGACCCCGCCTACCCGGCCGATGTCATCGGCCGGGTAG
>JAPOYQ010000404.1:0-1769 GCA_026706505.1 Gemmatimonadota bacterium | reverse complement strand
TTCCTACCGCGACCGGGGGAAGGGGCACTGCAAGGTCCCATTCTACCCAGCCCACTAGGCAACCGCTATAGCCCATTCCACACCAAAACAGTTTCGACTTCGCGGGCTGGACGTCCGGCCAAAATGCGGGAACGGCTGACCGGGAGTAAACCAGTGCACAGTGATATCCACCATTTGGGAGCCACCATGATCCCCGGTATCTGAATGGCGGTCTACCTAAGGTACTCCCCGCCTACGGCGTGGCGGGTGTCTCGACACCTGTGGCCAGTGCGGCCGAGGCGAGTGCCCTATCCAGCGTGGCAAGCGGCAGCCGCATGCGATGTGCGAGTTCAAGGTAGGCGGCATCGTGGACCGACAAGCCGTGCCGATCAGCGAGTCCAGAGCCCTCCCCCACATGCGCTCCGTTGACACCGGCTCGATCTCGATCGGGAGGGCGTCGATGCTGGAAAAGATTTCCGGCCACTCCTCGGCACGGACACGGCCGCGGCGTGTCGCATTGAGGAGTGCACTGCCAACCTCAACCGGCCATAGGGATGGGACAAACGCGCGGCAATCGATAAGCGAATCACATAGTCTCGCGGTTGCCTCGGAGGCCTCGTCTGGAAATACCCAGGCCATGGTCGCCGAGCAATCGAGAACGAACGCCATCAGTACTTGCGGGATTCCTCGATGAGTTGCCGGATCGGAAGCCCATCGAGACTATGCGTTCGCTGAAATCTCTTCAGGGCCTCAATTGCGGTTCGCACCTTGCCGGAATCGTGCGATCGGTATGGAACCAACTCGGCCACGGGCCGACTATGCCGGGTGATGATAAAGCGCTCGCCTGCTTCCACGCGCTGAAGAAGTTGCGGGAGGTGTGTTTTTGCCTCGAATGCACCGATTTTCGACACGGCGCTCACCCCTTTGACAATATATTCAAACCAGACACCGTCTGGTCTAAATTGTTTGCAGTGTCACGGGAAAATACCAAAAACCGGAAGCCATCCAAAAAAAACCGTCCACGTGCAGCAACGGTGTGTGTTCCACCGTAGAGTGCTTTCCAGCATCAAGATCAACCTGCTACGGGAACACCGTGGCGTCAAAAGGGAGCGCGCTTTCCTCCCCGGCCTGAACGCGGGGGGGTCCTGCGCGAGAAACTGATACGGTCGGCTTCAGCACATCAGTATTCCCCTGCGGGATGCGGGAACCCTTATCCGTGTGATTTCAGCGCGCTCCATGAGCCGAAAGAAAAAATTCTATGTGATGAAATCTTGACCCGACGCCCAGATTTGCAACTGAGACAGAAGAGCGCACCTTCTGGGAGTAGCAAGCCTTCACTGACTATGTAGACCGGTCAAGGGCCGAACGTTTCCGAATGTCGACCCTCAAGCCCTCGTCTGCCTCGATAACTTTGCGGCTGCCCGTGTCGCTGCTTGAGCGGATCAAGTTCGCCGCAATCAAGCAAGACATGCCCTACCAGTCTCTGATCAACGTATGGCTTGCCGAAAAAGTTGACGCCCGGCCATAAACTGCGAAAGCCGAACTGTGTGCCGGGCAGATTCAGGGGCCTACGTAGTCAGGCTGAATTCACTCAATCGGGATTTCAATTCCCCGTGACGTACCCTGGCCGCGGCCGAGTGCAGCAGGTACCGGTCAGCTCCGTGTTGCCGTGTTGCCATCCCAATTGTCGTTGCGGAAGCGTTTCTTTGGCCTCCAGCATTTCTTCAAGAGCGGGTGAAAAGACATGTGCCGCTCCCGAACTTCGTCGCCAAAGTCAGTCAGGTTGCATC
>JAPOYQ010000205.1 GCA_026706505.1 Gemmatimonadota bacterium | reverse complement strand
GCCCCCTGCCCATCTGGGGCTGGGCTGAGCCTGACGAGCAGGTCAGCGTCGAATTTCTTGGCCAAATCGACAGTACCAGTGCCAATGCACAGGGCGAGTGGAAGGTGGAACTGCTGCCGGTCAAAGCCGGTGGTCCCCATGCGCTGACGGTGACAGGCACCAACAGCATTGAACTGCAAAACGTGCTCGTCGGCGAAGTCTGGCTCTGTTCGGGGCAATCGAATATGGAAATGGGCGTCAGTCTCTGCCTCAACCCAGAAGCTGAGATCGCCACAGCCAACTATCCACAAATCCGTCTCTTCCAGATTCCCAAAAAACTCAGCGCCGAACCACAAACGGACATCGAGGCCAATTGGACCCGCTGTACTCCGGAGACGATCGCCAAGGGCGGCTGGGGTGGATTCTCAGCCGCCGCCTACTATTTTGGCCGCCACTTGCAGCGCGAACTCGACGTGCCCATCGGCCTGATTCAGGCCGCTTGGGGTGGCACCCGCATCGAACCCTGGATCCCGCCCGCCGGTTTTGCCGCAGTACCTGCGGTGCGCGATATCTACGAGCAACTACAATTGCAAAATCCGCGCAGTGATCTGTACAAAGAGCGCTTAGGCGGCGTACTAGACGAAATCGAGGACTGGCTTAACGCCGCCCGGGCGGCGCGACAACGCGAAGAACCGATACCGGAAATGCCGACCTATCCCCCCGAACTCCTGCCGCCAAACGACCCCCAGCAACCCGCGGTGCTCTACAACGCCATGATCCACCCCCTCGTCCCCTTTGCATTGCGCGGTGCCATCTGGTACCAGGGTGAGTCCAACCACACCGAGGGAATGCACTATACCGAGAAAATGAAGGCACTCATCGGAGGCTGGCGCAGTCTCTGGCCAGGCGGTGAGTTTCCGTTTTACTACGTGCAGATCGCCCCTTATCCCTACGGCGACGAAGCGTCTGATATACTACCCAAATTCTGGGAAGCGCAAACGGCCGCACTGGGAATTCCTCACACTGGTATGGTCGTCATCCACGACGTTGGCGACCTCAATGATATCCACCCCAAAAACAAGCAGGAAGTCGGACGACGCTTGGCGCTGGTAGCGCTGGCCAAGACCTATAACCAAGAGGTGAGTTATTCAGGTCCGCTCTACCGTTCGATGCAGATAAAAGACGACAAAATTCACTTGCGCTTTGATCACGGCGGCCTGCAAACACGCGATGGCACGGTACCCGATCACTTTGCGGTGATCGACCAAGAACGCGGCGGATTCGTCAGGGCAAATGCCAAGATAGTAGGCGATGAGGTCGTAGTTTCAGCGCCGGGTGTTGCAAACCCCGTGGCGGTGCGCTTTGCCTGGCACAAGTTGGCCGAACCCAACCTAGTCAACGCCGCCGACCTACCCGCTGTCCCATTCCGCGCTGGTGCCGTACCCCAACGCGATCAGCTCGAAATGGAAGTGCCCGAAGCGGCAGACTATCGCCTCATTTACGACCTCGATCTGGCCAATCTCGGCGTGGATATTCACTATGACGTCGACAATAGCGCTGCGATTACCGAGCCTTTTGACCGCATCGCCTATTTTGTGGAATTGCAATACAGCGATGGCGAAACGCGCTTTCTCTACGTTTCACTGGATGCCTTTACCGATGATCTCAAAATGATCGGCGTGCCCACCCTATCCTCGGGGGCCCGCTTCCAACAACCCGTCGCCCAGATGAACATCTGGTCCAACACGGGCGTACACAACGGCATCGGCCTAACAGGAGGCCACATCGAATTCTGGCCCAACAACTACGCCCCAGCCAACTCCGCAGCCGTGCCCAATGCCTCTCAGCATAGCTACGACTTTGGCGACCAGCCCATAGATCCCGCCGACGGCTATGGCAGTATGCAGATACACAACGCCACTACAGAACAGACGCTATTTGCCATCAATCACTGGCGTCGGGGCGAGCGCGCCGATATCGGCATTGGCAATCGGGCGGATAAACACTCCGATTGGACTTTTGCCGGCAATGCACAGAGCTACTCTACCAAAAGACTGCGAGTACTGGTGCGGAATATAGATAGGCGATGACTCTCAAGATTGAAGATGCTAGGAACTGAAATTTTCAAAAATCGTCAATTCACCCAAAACGGAATCATGCTGGTTTTGCCAGTCCTCTGTTCCCCTTGGAGACATGTCCAATGAACATCCCCGGTACGGACCGTCCCTTCGTCGTCATCGGCGAAAACATCCACACCACCCGCGTCGTCTTGCGCAAAGGCAAGCTCATCGGCCCAGATCCCCAAGGCGTCGAATCAGTGCGCTTCCGCGACGCCAATAACAAGCGCCGCTTCCTCCAGATTCCCGAGGCAGTCAAAACGACCCAAGACTACGAGGAAGGCCGCGTCAAACACCTCAAGATCGCCGTGCAACAAGCCATGCTCGGCAACGCGGATGCTCTCGACTACCTCCGCCGCCAAGTACAGCGTCAAGAATCGGCTGGCACCGATTTCCTCGACCTCAACGTCGATGAGATATCTCTCAAGCCCGCAGAGCGGCAAGAGGCCATGCGCTGGTTGGTGCAGGCGGTATCGGCCATGTCGCAGACGGCGCTGGCCATCGACTCCTCCCAGCTAGACACCCTCGCCGTCGGCCTCGAAGCTGGAGCCGACCACCCCCAGCGCCTACTGCTCAACTCCGCGTCTTTAGAGCGGCCCGAAGCCCTAGAGCTAGCCAAACGGTACAACGCCCAAGTCATCATCACCTCGGCAGGCGAGTCCGGCATGCCGCAAAGTGCGCAAGAACGGATCGATCACGCCCGGCAAATGGTCGACAAAGCCCTCGCCTTGGGGCTGCAACTCGCCGACTTGTACATCGACCCCCTGATCTTCCCCATCTCGGTTGATGCGCAATTCGGCCACCACGCCTTTGACGCCATCCGCCAACTGCGCGATGAGCTAGGTGCCGAAATCCACATCACCGGTGGCTTCTCCAACGTCTCCTTCGGCCTGCCCTGCCGCCACTTGATCAACGATGTCTTCCTGCTGCTGGCCGTCGAAGCCGGAGCCGACAGCGCAATCATGGACCCGACTACTACCTCGCTGACCGACATTTTTGTGACCGATCGCCAAGCCCGTCCCTACCAACTAGCCGCAGATATGCTGCTAGGCCGAGACGAGTACTGCGCCGCC
>JAPOYQ010000412.1 GCA_026706505.1 Gemmatimonadota bacterium | reverse complement strand
GTAATGGGGAATGGCCAAAAACCATTTGACTAGTGGCAACCAGCGGTTGAGGTCTTGCTGAGCATCTGGATAATCGATATCGAGGTGGACGGCCTGTTCTTCGTCGGTAGAGGGGTATTCGTCGCGCAGCAGCACTAAGTAAGCCGAGACCCGGGAAGAGAAGCGCAGAAGTTCGAGATTCCAGTCGAACCACCAGCGGGGGTACTTGCGACGGAAGAGCAGCATGAGCAGAGCCGGGATGAAGAGAACGCCGAAGGAGGTCGTGGAGAAGGGAGGGGTTTCGTCGTTGTAGTTCCAGTCATCCCAATACCAGACAGCCGAGTCGATCCAACTCCAACCGTCTACGCTGGCCAAGACGATAAAAATGGGAATGACGGTAAATAGCCGGAAGAAGGTCGTGAGGCGATTGAGCGGACGGTCGGGATAATCGACGTCAAAGCGGAGGGGATAGGAATCGGTGGGTGCGCTCATAGGGATGCTCCTGAAGAGGATTGGGAATGTGTGGAAACAATAACTGTAAAGTAGGTATCGACCATTCTTGAGCAATGGGTTGGACTGCGATCCCAAGCAGTCGGAAAAAGCGTCGGAATGGGATGGTGTGACGAAATTGAGTCTTTTTACTTATACGCCTACGCCATCAAAAGATTCTAAGCGCCGCTGGCCAAACCTCGGCCGCAACCGGCGGACGCGGATGAGCAGCCGAAGGGGCCGCGCCCCAATAGCGCGCGCCGATAAAGCTAAAAGCCGCATACCACAGCAGCGCAACCAAGAGCAAAGTACCCACCAACCAGCGGCCCGCACCGGACGGACGGACTACCTCCACGTCCGAAGAAATCCGGCG
The DNA here is from genome assembly GCA_026706505.1 of Gemmatimonadota bacterium. The sequence goes on along the minus strand of JAPOYQ010000412.1, from coordinate 2,328 downwards.
GCTGCCCAAGAAGAGCGCCGTACCCACCGCCACATACGCAGCCGCGCCGACCGCCAGCGATGCGCTCGCCCCCCACTCCATACCCAAAGCCACGGCCCCGACCGATCCGAGCACTGAGAAGAAACCATTGACAGCCCACAGCCAAGGGACGATTCCGGTGCGTTGTGAACCCCCCAAGCGCAAACAGGCCGGAAAACAGGTGCCTAACAACATTCCGAGCGGCGCAACAAGAGCCAACGTCAACCCAACGCGCGCAGCCAGCGGCCACGCCAACGCCCCAGCGAGCGCGCCTTCAAGCAAGAACCCATAGAGATAGCAGGTGAAGCCGACGGCCACGCCGACTAATCCCAATCCCCGAGGGTGCGCGAGCGTGCGGCACCACCCGCCCGCGAGGCTCCCGGCTCCCGTACCCAGTAACAGTCCGAAAAGCGCCACTGCCAGCGTCAGCGTCGGATAGCCTAAGAACAGGCCAAAGCGCTGCAAAAGATGGATCTCTACCATCATAAAACCCGCGCCCAATCCGGCGGCGAACAACGCCCACAACAGCGGCGGCGGTCCAGACGCGGTTCGCTGGCGCATACTCGGCGCACCAAGCGGCACCAACATCACCAGCGCACACGCCAACAACGCACCGCCTAACAGCCGGGTTAGCTTGGAATCCAGCCCGCGAGTAGCGTCGTAAAAAAAGGGTCGGTCGTCAGTCGTCGGCGAAATATCGAGTGCAGATGCAGCGACAAAGTCCGCCAATGTAGTCCCGCGCAACGCCGCCAGCGCAGGCTGTTCGCGTCTGCCGGGCGAGAAGTACGCATCTAAACCCAACTCCTCCATGACCGCGTGTAGTCGCGCCAATTGCTCAACTGTATAGGGTTGCCCCTGCACCAGCAACAAGGGACGGTGCGCCTCTTGCTGCGCTGGATCGCTGCGAGCACCGTTGACGACGACGAGATGGTCGAGGACCGCGCTCGGCTCGTGGCCGCGCTCTTCCCACAGGGCACCTAAGGTGGCAACCACGCGCAACATCAGCGCATGATTGTGAACTACGAGGGCCAGCCGTCCCCCCTCGGCGAGGTGATCGAGATAGGCGGCAAATGCCTCGCGAGTGAACAGATAATTCTCGGAGAGCGCGTACCCCACCAAATCGGCCGCCTCGGCATACACCAAGGGCAGGGCAATTAGATCGTAGCGCGCGCGGGAACGCTCCAAATAGTTGCGGCCATCGCCAATGTGCAACTCCACGCCCTCCAAGTCGTACAAATCGCCATTGTACTCTCCGTATGAGCGAACCAGCGCAGCGATCTCCGGGTTGATCTCTACAGCTTCGATATGCCGCCAGCCGGTCATCAGCGCGTAGAGCACATCGGCACCACCGCCCGGCCCGATGATCAAGGCGCGCTCGCGGCGCGAAAAGTAATAGGGGAAAAACGCGGCCTCGCGGCGCACGAAAAACAGCCGCCGGTAATCCCCGGGAAAGCGGAACATGTACGAGCCAGCCCCGCCATCTACATACAAGTTCAGGCCCGTGTCGCCCGTGCGATCGACTAAGTCGGTGCGCGCGTACGCGCTCCAGCGCGTGGCCTTCACTTCCCCACGATGGCGCTCCGCACCCAACGCCCTGAACATCGGCTTGTCGCCGGTCGCGGCTAGGGCACTGAGATCGATGAGTTCGCGTTGTTGGGTGCCATAAACGACGAGTCCAGTCGCTAAAATAATTGGGCAGGTCCATACCCAGCGATTCAAAAAGAAAGCCGCGGCGGCCATAGCAAAGACGCTCGCACCCAATAGGACACCGACGCCGCCCAGCCATTCGAGGGCCGGCACGACGTAGAGGATACCCAGCGCCGCGCCGACCAAGTCCCAAAAGTAGAGAACTTGGCTTTGTTGATAACGCGCCCGGAAGGCGAGGGCAAGGAATGCGCCAGCGGCGATGAAGGGAAGGCCGGCGATGCCGACCAGCAGCAGTAGTGGCATGCGGGGAAATTGAGCTACGGCAAACGCACCGCAGATCATGCTGACGCCACAGCCGACCGCCCAATAACCCAAGTGCCAGTGCAGCCGCTCTTCCCGCACGTGCAGCACTGCACTCAACGCGGCCCCAAGCCCCAAGCCGCACACCGCCCCTGAGACCACTAAGAACGTATAGTGATAGTGCTGCAAAAAAGAAAACAGCCGGACGAGACCAATCTCATAGCCGATGACGGCCGCGGCTATCAACCCCACGCCGAGTTGCAGCCGCCGCTCAGCGCTCACCCTGAGCCTCGCGCTGACGTAGCTTGGCGAGCATCTGCTGCGCCTTGCGGTGTTCGGGGTCGGCTTCGACCGCTCGGGCAA
>JAPOYQ010000484.1 GCA_026706505.1 Gemmatimonadota bacterium | reverse complement strand
CTCCGCGAAGGTGCCATTGCCCTGATTGCGATAAAACATATTGGGACCCGCGTCGTTGGCGACGAAGAGATCTTGGTCGCCGTCGCGGTCGAAGTCGCTAAAGAGCGGGGTAAAGCCATAGCGCTTATAGTGATCGGTGACGCCAACTGCTTGGGTAACATCGGTGAAGGTGCCGTCGTCTTCGTTGCGATAAAGCGCATCGGCTGCGCCGACCAGTCCGCGGGGGCCGTACATGACGTTCAGGCCGCGCCACATTCCTGCGTCAGCTCCCTCGGGGATGAAGTTGACATCAAAGTCGATGTAATTCGCCACGTAGAGGTCGAGGTCGCCGTCGTTGTCGTAGTCGCTCCATGCGGCACCCGTACTCCAGCGGTCATCGTCGAGGCCGGCCAGCGAGGCTTGGTCGGTGAAGGTGCCGTTACCGGCGTTCCGATAGAAGCGGTTGGCGCCGTAGTTGGTGACGTAGAGGTCCGGGTCGCCGTCGTTGTCGTAGTCGGCGGCCACCGCGCCCATGCCCCAGCGTGCGTCATCGACGCCCGCAGCCGCGGCAACATCTTGGAAGGTTGCATCACCGGCATTTTGGTAGAGGGCGTTGCGGGGAGCGGTCTCGGGCGGAAAGCCTTCGAGGGTTGATCCGTTGACGATGTAGAGGTCGAGGTCGCCGTCGTTGTCATAGTCAAAGGCGGCGAGGCTGCCGCCCTTGGCCTCGACAATGTAGCGCTTGTCTGGACTGCCGCAGATATTGCGCAGGGTCAGACCGGCCGGTTGGGCTACTTCCACGAAGTGAACGCGGGGTAGGCTCTGCTCCGCTGGGGCGCAGGCCGTTAGAAGATAAATAAGGCCGATGCGCCACGCCGAAAAGGGATGTTCGGACAATTTATTGGTATCTTATATCTTCGTGGTTTGTGCCTCAAAATATCTATATCCGCTGGGGACCGCCAGTCATGTGCGAGCGCGATAAGACGCGATAGCAAAGGGGACATTTTGCTTGGTTTTGACAAAGAGCCGCAACGGAGTTTTGGGCCGGGCCTGCTAGGGGCTGGATTGATGCTTGGCAGCTATGGGCTGCTTTGGGGATCGATTGATGGGTTTGTCAACGCGATCGACCACGGCGAACAGCTCTTTGGCGATTTTCGGCGCTTCTACTATCCGATGGGCGAAGTGCTTTTTGCCGAAAAGTGGCCCATTCGGGGATACTACTATACTTCGTTTTTTGCGTTAGGGCTGAGCCTTGTGGCACTCTTGCCGCTGGTGGCGGCGACTGTTTTATGGGGGTTTTTGCAGGTGGGGTGGGCAGCCGTGTTCTACTACGTGTCTGGCCGCTATCTACTCGGCCTCTCCGCTCGGGGCATGATGGTTTATTGGTTGTTGTTGCTGGCTTCCTTCCCCTTGTTGCACAATTTCAAATGGGGGCAGGTCAGCGTGTTGGTGACGCTTGGCATGGTGGCGGCGTTTGCGCTGCACCAGCAGGGCCGGAGTGCGCTGGGGGGGATCGCGTTGGCGCTGGTCACCTGCATCAAGTACTATCCCGGCGCATTTGTCGTCTATTTTCTTATTCGCCGCGACGGGCGCTTCCTCGCGGCTTTCGGCATCGGCTTGTTGGGGTTTTACTGCTTGCTGCCGGCCGCGTTGTTGGGTCCTGGGGATTGGTGGTATTTCGAGCGCGCATCCGCACAATCGCTGCCAGAGGCGGCGCGGCTCCTCCGCGATTTTAATACCCAATACTTTGTCCATGTACTCAACCGCTGGGGGCAGCCGCTGGGGTATCGCCTCGGGGAATCGACGCTCGATGTACTGCGGCTCGCAGGGGTGCTGGTTTTTTGCGCCAATAGCGTTGTGGTGTGGTGGTTGCACAAGCGAAAAATCGCACATCGGGAGGCGCTATCCGCGGCGGCGCTCTTTCTCGCCTTGCCGTTTGTGGTGCAGACTTCGTGGCCCCACTACTTCGTCTTTTTGCCCTTTTGCCAAGCGGCGTTGTGGGTGGCGCTCGGTGACGCCCGAGCGCATTGGCTGTGGCGGGTGCCGGTCGCGTGCTCGGCGGTGCTGGCGAGTGGGTACTGCTTTGCCTTGTTCCCAAGTTGGCGGTTGTACAATGGGGTGGGTGTGTTGTGGGTAGCTGATGCGGCCCTGTTGTGTGCGCTCTACGGTTTGGCCCTACGGCGAGGATTGCACCAGTGACTCGTCTATTGCTGCTACTGGTGGTCTGCGCCGCTTGCGAGCCTGCACCGCCGGCCATTCCTGGTCCGTACCGAGTGGCCGAGGATGTGGGTCTTGATTTTACCTACACCAACGGTGCCGCGGGCGATTACTTCCTCATTGAGACCATGGGGGCAGGCGGGGCTTTTTTCGACTACGACCAAGATGGCTGGCTCGACATCTACTTGGTGGATGGATTCGACTTGTCGCATCTGCGCGGCCAGTACCCGCCGATCAACCTCAGCTACCGCGACGAGACTCACTACTGGGTAGAAAAGGACTACCGACCCGGTCTGAGCTTCAAGGGCCTAGTGGATGAGAGTGCGTACCAAGTTGCCCCGGCTACTACCGACTCACCTAGGGGAAATAGACTCTACCGCAACGAGGGAGACGGGACGTTTCGCGAGGTAGAAGGTGCGGCCGGGGCGGGCGATACTGGCTATGGCATGGGTGTAGCTGTTGGCGACTTTGACGCGGACGGCGACCCAGATCTCTACGTCACCAACTACGGTCCCAACGTTCTTTATCGCAACGACGTTGGCGCGTTTGTCGATGTTACCGAAAAAGCCGACGTGGGGGATCCGCGCTGGAGTACCAGTGCCCTGTTCTTCGACTACGACGCGGATGGCGACCTCGACCTTTACGCGGCCAATTACCTCGACTTCTACCCGGCCAATAACCGCGTTTGCGGCGGCACTATCACCCCCAAGCGCCGGCGCAAAGAGTTGCTGAAAATTCCCTTTGCACTACGCACCTATTGCAGCCCACGCCGCTACAATGGCGTCCCGGATGTGCTCTACCGCAACGATGGCGCTACTTTTGTCGATGTCACTGAACAGGCGGGGGTCTTCAACCGCTTTGGCAAGGGCTTAGGGGCGCTAGCCGGCGACATTGACGCGGACGGCGATTTGGATCTGTACGTGGCCAATGACGGGGTCCGCAATCCGCTCTACCGCAACGACGGCGGGACCTTCG
>JAPOYQ010000323.1 GCA_026706505.1 Gemmatimonadota bacterium | reverse complement strand
GCGGATGTTGTTCATCACCTGGCGCGTCTGCGCCTCGATGCCGCCCTCGCGCAGCTTCGACGCGGTCTCCGGCATACTCTCGATCGGGCTGTCCCAACTATGCGCGTGCAAATCCGTGTTAATCACATCGGCGACAAAGCCGTCGGCCAGCGCCTGTATTGCGATCCCGTAGTCGAAGCTGCCGCCGCCGTGCCCCACGTCGAAGAGCACGCCCCGCTCCCGCGCTTCCCACACCTGCGGCACCACCGTCCCCGCATCGTCCACCACGCAGTCTCCCGTGCCCTGATAACAATGGGTCACCACATCGCCGGGCCGCAGCAGGGCTAGCACCTCCACAATCGGCACCCCCCGGGCGATGTGTACCATCACCGGCACCCCCGCCCATTCGCCCGCCTGCACCGCCAACTGCAAGGGCTTAGTCCCATTCTCACCGACCTGGAAACCGCCCTGCCGCACCTTGACGCCGACGCAGTGCTCCTGCCAGTGATGGGCCACAAACGCCGTGCGCTCTGGATCGCCGTACTGCAAATCGACCATCTCCCCCACCGGCCCACAGGTCAAACCAATCGCCGAAATGTGCACGAACCCCAAAACCTGGGTCCGCGCTGGCTCGATGACGTAATCGACGAACCCCTGGAAGTTGGCCCACCCCGCGCTTCCAGCATCGACGATCGTCGTCACACCCGTGGCCAAGCACAGCACATCGCCGCGAATACCCCAAGTCGTGCATCCCGCGTAGAGGTGCGCGTGGATATCGATCCAACCCGGCGTCAGAATCTTGCCGGACAAGTCGATCGTCTCCGCCGCCGGAGCCGTTATTTCCTCGGCCACTTCGGCGATTTTCTCCCCGACGACCCCCACGTCGCGGATTCCGTCCACGCCCTGCGCTGGGTCCATCACCCGCGCCCCTTTTAACAACAGATCGTAGGACATTCCCCGTCCCTCCATTATCCTATTGCAAGCCTCTGCGGCTTCTTGACACGTCTAAGCTCAAGCCCGTATATAATTCGCTTTTTTACTCCAACCAGAGAGCCGTCATGGGAAACACTCCACCTGCCGAAGGCATCCGCATCCCAGCCCCTGTCCTGCGCGAACTCACCGCCGACTTCTTCCAAAGAGCCGGCACCAACTCCGCGGACGCCCAGTTCCTCGCCGACCTCTTGACTGCCACCGACCTGCGCGGCGTCCACAGCCACGGCACCTGGCAGATCCCCGGGTACGCGCGCCTGATGCTCGAAGGCCGCGTCAATCCCCGCCCTAATATAAAGGTGACCAGTTCAACCACCACTGCCCGCGTCTATGACGGCGATGGCGGCATGGGTCACTTTCCCTGCCACCAAGCCATGACTTGGGTAGCTGAGACGGCCACAGAGTACGGCACAGCCGCAGCGACCACTCGCAATCACTTCCACTTTGGCAGCGCCGGCAAGTACTCGCGGATAGCCGCGGCAGCCGGCTGCGTGGGGATCGCCGTCTCTTCGCACCGCTACGATCTGCCGCCGGAATCGATAGTCAAAGGAGTCAACGCCACTTCGCCGATCAGCATCGCCTTCCCCAACGGGGAACAACCGCCCCTCGTGCTAGACATGGGCGCACACATGCTGCCTTGGAATGAAGACCTCTTCGCGCGGATTCCCTTCGCCTTCTTCAAGGAGCTGGGCATTGGCGCGGTAAACCGGGCGCTAGGCGGCGTGCTGGCCGGGATTTACCTGCCGCAATTTATCCCGCCGGCATCGCCGTGGGAATCCAACCAAGGATCTTTTCTAGCCGCCTTTGACGTGCGTGCTTTTATGCCTTTAGAAGAATTCCAAGCGCGTATGGACGACTTCGTCGCCACCGCCCGCAACATGCAGCCCTTCCCCGGCCAGGATCGCGCCGAACTGCCCGGCAATCTGGAGTGGCAACGGGAGCGCGAGTACGCCCGCGACGGCGTGCCCATCAGCCCCCAACACCAGCAGCACATTCAGAAACTAGCCGACGAACTGGGAGTGACCACTCCTTTCGCCGACTACGAACACACCCGTTTTACGGCCCAATAGAAGAAGAGGAATAGATGACTCAACCCCGCATCCTGTCCAGCGTCGAGATCGAGTTTCAAGGCCAAAGCCAAGCCCGCGAGCTTATCGAGCGTGCCGGCTTCGCCGTCGAGGTCCGGCACCCCCAACCCAGCTGGCCCGACGAGGAAACCCGCGCAAAGTTAGACGGCTTCGACGCCCTGCTGGCCGGCGGCGAAAACCTCAACGCCGCCACCATGGACCAAGCGGCCAACCTCAAGATCATCGCCCGCAACGGCGTCGGCTTCGACAAGGTTGACCTCGATTACTGCACCCAGCGCGGCATCGTCGTCACCAATACTCCCGGTGCCATGGCCGACGCCGTGGCCGACCTGACCTTCGCCCTGCTCCTCGGGATGGTGCGCTCGCTCAAGTTAGGCGACCATCGGGTCAAAACAGAAGACGCCTACGACGTTCCCGTCGGCGAAGACCTGTGCGCCATGACCTTGGGATTGGTCGGCTGTGGTCGCATCGGTGCCGAAGTCGTGCGCCGCGCCCGCGGTTTCAAAATGCGCGTCCTCGTCCACGATCCCTGGATCGACGACGCGCAAATCAGCACCCTCGGTGCCGAGCCTGCTGACCGCGCCGCCCTGCTGGCCCAAGCCGACGCCGTTACCTTACACCTGCCGCTGACCGAGGCAAACCGCCACCTCGTCAATGCCGAGTTTCTCGGCCTTATGAAAGAGGGAGCCTACCTGATCAACACCGCCCGCGGTGGTTTAGTTGACGAAGCCGCTCTGATCGCCGCGCTCGACAGCGGCCACCTAGGCGGTGCCGGCCTCGACTGCCAAGCCACCGAGCCGCCCCAAGGCCAATCCCTCGAACTGGTCCGCCGCGACAAGGTGCTGGCCCTGCCCCACACCGGCTCCAGGACCCTAACCGCCCGCAAGCGCATGGCCCTCGTCGCCGCCCAATGCATCGTCGCGCTATTGCAGGGCAAAGTCCCCGATCACGTGGTCAACAAAGAGGTACTGGAGAGGTTGGATTTGTCGGAATAGTGGGAAATGACGTAATTGTCAACCCAGTGTCACGGAGGACTAGAAAAAGTGAATGCTAAGAAACTGGCAGAGATACTAGACTGTGATTACCGGAAACTGCTATAGTGTCCGACTGGATTCG
>JAPOYQ010000138.1:2578-3180 GCA_026706505.1 Gemmatimonadota bacterium | reverse complement strand
CGACGCCCGGCCGCCTGGCCTGCGTCGACTGTCTGGCGGACATGGATCTGAAACCCCTGTTCTCCGCCCTGCTCGCACCCGGCCGAACCTGGCTCCTGCACAGCGCGCGGCAGGATCTGGAAGCCATGCAGCGACTCATGTTTCGATTGCCCTCCCGGCTGATCGACACGCAGATCGCCGCAGCCCTGCTGGGCAAGACACCCCAGATCGGCCTTCAGGATCTTGTCGGGGAGGAATTGAACATAGGCCTGGAGAAGGGCTTCACACGCACGAACTGGGCCAGGCGGCCATTGCCCGCCGGGGCACTGCAGTACGCGCTGGATGACGTTCGCCACCTGTTTGCGCTGTGGGGCGCGCTGCGAGGACAGTTGAAGAACCTGAACCGGCTGGACTGGCTGGAGGAAGACTGCCGGACGGCGCTTGAAACACCCGTTCTGACTCCGCCCGCGGCGCTGTGGTCGCGGCTCAGGGGTGTCCGTACCCTGAACGACCGAACCCGGTGCGCAGCTCTTGCGCTCCTGGAATGGCGCGAGAGCTGCGCCCAGCGATTGAACCGGCCCCGGCGCTGGCTCTGCAGCGACCAACTGCTGGTGCGCATCGCC
>JAPOYQ010000138.1:0-2539 GCA_026706505.1 Gemmatimonadota bacterium | reverse complement strand
CGCTTGGTCGACGTGCGGCGGGCGCCGATCCAGGAAAGCCAGTTCAAGCGCTTGCGCGACGGGGCGCGGCAGCGGGCCAGGAAATTGAATGTCGATCCGCAGGTACTGGCAACCCGCCAGGAGCTCCTCGGCCTGCTCAGGGGAAAACCGCCCGGCCGGATAGCCGGTGGCTGGCGCCGGGATCAGTTGAAGGGTCTCGTGTAGCGGTCCGTGGCAGTCGTCCGCCGCAGCGGCCTCACTCGCCTATACCATGTGCGTCCGAACAATGCCAGTGGAGAATCCGACCGTTTTGGCGGCAAATGATACTGGCGTTGCCTTCGCCGAACCGCCACTATCGCCGCAACGGGATTGGCCCGATGAATTCCACAATTGCCGTGCGAGAAATCGACCCGAGAGACGAGGCATGGGCGCAACGCGAAGCGCATCTCGCGGGCATTTCGATGGAAGATTTCGTCCGCCGCATCGTCCAAGAGAAGCGCGAGCGGGCCATGCGCCGCTCGAAACCATCCGACGCGTTCAGGCACTATTTCGGGCCGGAGCATGGGGTGGAATTGCTGCTGCCCTGCCGCTTCGGCCAACGCCGTGCCGAACTCACCGGTGAGAAAGTGGCGTGACCGCTCCTGTCGCATGGATTCTGGACACAAGCGTCGTGTCGGAAATGATGCGGCCCTACCCTGAACCCCGGGTCGCCTGTTTTCTGGATGCGATCGCGCATGAGGGAATCGGCATCGCGGCCGTCACGGTATGGGAAATCCTGAGCGGTATCGGCCGGCTGAAAACGGGGCAGCGGCGAGAGGCGTTGGCCGCACGTTTTCAGAACATACTGGATGACGTCTTTGAAGATCGAGTAATCGACTGGACCGCTTCCGATGCCCTTGAGTGCGCCGTCATCATGGTAATAAAGCGGCGGATGGGAGAATCGCTCGACCACCGCCTGCCGGAGGGCATGCTTGCCGGCGCCGCGAGCAGCCGCAACTTGACCATCGTGACCTCAAACGAAAAGGAGTTTCGCAACACCGGCGTCAAGGCAATCAACCCCTGGACCGCCGCACCGCCCGGAATAGCGCTGCGGGCGTAGCGCCTCGCGGCCATTGTGGAAGCGGGCGCAGCGAGTGAATGTCCGCTTCTGCGCGCTCCTTCTGCTCCATCACCATCGCGTTGTAGCCGCGTCGAATGAGGCCACCGAACAGCAGTACCACCTGCGGTGTCAGCGCGCCTAAAAATGCATCGGTTATCGTGTAGCGGCAGCGCGTATCGCTCAAAGGCTCCAGGCACTGCTCGCGACTACGCCACCTTCTGGAACTGGAGAATTGCCTCCCGCCTCAGTCGATTGCCAAGTGCTGTCGTTCGCGACTGTTTTGATGGAGGAGGCAGATATCTGCGATTCGCAGGCAAATCCCGGGAACGGCGCGAAACGCATCGAAGTCCGACTGTGTTGGCGACGGCTTCGACGATTATGGCATTGGGGATAAATGTACCGCGTACCGTGTTTTCCCCAACCACATACACCGCCTTCCCATCGCCCACCAGAACTCGCGAGGTTTCGCTAACAGAACGCTGCATATCGCGAATGTAGCGAGCGAGTATCGCCCCCTGTCTTGCGGGCAGCGTCGGCTGCAACTTCAGTTCAGACAGTATCGTTTCAGTTATTTGATCATCACATGGGTTCATTCCCACTTCAGTACCGACCGTCCTTGCTCGAAGGCGGCGGAGTTCGCCAATGGAGTATCCCATCCATACCAGAGAAAATTTGCTGCATCTGAAGTAGTCAATCGCGTTCAAGTACGGCGGAGACGTGATTACCAAATCGACGGATTCGTCCAAGATATCCAGGTGCCGGGCATCCCCTTCGTGCACTTCTGCCGCAGGGCCAAGTGTACGGTTCCTGCTGTCAATGCAGTTAGCAGTGACGCGATTAACGGCTGACAAAAACTTGCGAAAGGGTTTTTCCGGGGCACGTTTGAACTTCCGGTGTGGCCGACTATGTGAGAGATCCATCGCCAACGATGCGCCGGATTGTTTGCTGATAATGAGACGCGAGAAAGCGCACCACAGCGCTTCGCGGATCGTGCAATCTTGAGTCCCTTCTATAGCCGTTGCGAGCGAGGTTAGCTGCCGTCGAGCGTAGTCATCGAACCAATACCGCGTAAACTGGCGGGTTTCGGCGTCTGCGTTCTGGGGATACGCGTCCCGTGTCGGCAACGTCGCGAAGATACGGCGGGCATCCTCCAGCACCGTGACAGCTATTTCTCGAACGGCTTCCAAGTCAATGGCAGTTGTCCAGACTCTGGAAATCAGCACGGCAAGAGGATCAAGGTCGATGCCAACCGCTTGATGACCTTTGGAATGCGCGACGGCGAGCACTGTGCCGGACCCCGACATCGGATCGAGAACGCGCATGGGGCTTCGACACTCTGCGATGACATCAAGAGCTAGGCCAGGCGCCATTCGCGCAGGGAACGGGTGCGCGGGGTGGCGTCCCGGGATCTCATCCGCGCTCTTTTCGCGGCATTTGGTCATCCGATGCTGGTCCCTCTTC
>JAPOYQ010000603.1 GCA_026706505.1 Gemmatimonadota bacterium | reverse complement strand
CCCGCGACTACGAGCCGTACTACGGCCCGCTCGACCCGGCGATGACCCGTGGTTTGGCGTGCGATTGGACTCATTTCGGCGACTATTTCCAGCGGCTCGAAGCCAATGGATTGGGCACGAATACCGCGACCTTGGTCGGCCACGGCAACGTGCGCGTCGCTGCCATGGGCTACGATGACCGCCCGCCGACTGCGGTTGAAATGGAGCGGATGAAGGCGCTCGTCGCCCGTGCGATGGAAGACGGCGCGATGGGGCTGTCGTCGGGCTTGGCGTACGCGCCCGGCCCGTATGCGGCGCTAGAAGAACTCGTCGAACTGGGGAAGGTCGTGTCTGAGTACGGCGGCATCTACACCTCGCACATCCGCAACCAAACCGAGTCGATTGCCCAAGCCGTCGGCGAGGTCATTGCCGTCGGCGAGCAAGCCTCAGTGGCAGCTCACGTCTCGCACATGCAGCCCGGTGCGCCGATGATCGGCGCGACCCACGACCTGCTCGCTACGATTGACCAGAAGCGCCGCGAAGGCTGCGACATTAGCTGCGACGCCATTCCCTATACGATCGGCAGCACCACCCTCAAGTCGCTATTGCCCCCTTGGGCCTTGGCCGGTGGCGACGAGGAGTTGTTGCGGAGGCTGCAAGACCCGGAGACCCGCGCCAAGATCGAGCAGGATACCAAACAGTACGGAGCTGAAAGCGGCGGCAGCCGCAAGCGCAACTTGGCGCGGGATGGAGAATGGGACAAGATCTGGCTGGGTAGCGCTGAGCAAAACGCCGATCTAGTCGGCTTGAGCTTTGCCGAGATTGGTCGGCGGCGCGGTCAAAATCCTCACGATGCGGTTTGCGACATCCTCGTCGAAGAGCGCGCGCGGCCGTGGATGCTGGCCGAGGACGTGTCTGAGGAGGACTTCCTCAACATCGCCCGCCACTCTACCGGCGGCGTCATCTCCGATGGTTTCTCGCTAGTGCCCGAAGGCACCTTGGCCGAGGGTAAGCACCATCCCCGCTCCTATGGGGCCTTCCCCTACTTCTTGCGCCGCTTCGTCCGCGAGCAAGGCGCGCTGCGCTGGGAAGAGGCCATCCACAAGCTCACTGGCCACCCCGCTGCTCGCTTCCGCTTGCGCGAGCGCGGCCTGTTGCGCGAAGGCTACTGGGCCGATCTCGTGGTCTTCGATCCCGCAGCCATCGGCGAGTGTGCTGACTTTGCCGATCCCTACCGCTATCCGCAGGGCATCGACTGCGTAATTGTCAATGGACAGATCGCCGTTGAACGAGGAGAAATAGCCGACAGCCGCGCCGGACAGATCGTCCGGGCATGAGCTATGCCCAGTTAACGCGCTTCATGTTGCCCTTGGTGGTGACGGCGCTAGTGCAAGAGCTCAGCGGCCAGTTCCTCAACGGTGGCATGGCGCGGATGCCGCGGGCGGTCGAAACGCTGGCCGCGTTTGGCTTGGCCTTTGGCTTGGCTCTATTCCTCGCCGGCACCCTATCTCAGGTGCGGCAACTCGGCTTGGTTCTCGTTGAGCACACCCAAGGTTGCCGAGTCTGTTTCCGCTTTGTGCTCGCCGCTGGGCTGCTGTTGGCCGGCGTCTTGGCGAGCTTGGCGCTGACGCCTCTGGGGACTTGGATCATCAACGATCTGCACGGGGTCGATCCCGCGCTCGGCGACGCGGTGCGCTTGGCCCTGCTGTGGCTCGTTCCCTTCCCCGTGCTGCACGGGATGACGCGCTTTTACAGTGGCGAACTCATTCGCGTCCGCCGCACCGACATCCCCGCCTACGCCATTACCACGGGGATCGCCCTCAGCATCCTTGCGGTCTTTGCGCTGCTGCCGCTCGGTTTCGTCCGCCAGACTCCCATCTTACTGCCGGTTCTCGCCACGTACACGGGTGCCCTCGCCGAGCTTGGCGTGGTCGCGTGGGGCCGCTGGCGCTTGGTGCGCTGGCCCGCGCCAGACAACATGCCGCTTCTGACTTACTTCTACGTGCTGCGCTTCTTTTGGCCCTTGGCGCTGATCATGGCCGTACAGGCCGGCACTCGGCCGCTGATCAACGTGTTCGTCGCTCGCAGCGCCGATGGCACCGAAGCGCTGGCCGTGCTGACCGTCGTCTATGCACTCGGCCACATTCCCTATGGCTGGCTCAACGAACTGCGCAACCTGCCGACGGCCTTCCGCCAAGAAGGGGATTTGAGTAAGATCCGCCGCTTCTGCTGGGGCTGTTGTCTGTTTTCCTGTGCGTGGATGGCGGTGCTGTTTTGGACGCCGGCTGTCGATTACATACTCGGTACTTGGATCGGCATTGGCCCCGAGTTAATTGTCCACTGCAAGACGCCGCTGCTTCTCTTCATGGGCTTTCCCTTTGTCGTCAGTCTGCGCAGTTACTTCCACGGCATCGGCCTGCTCCAGCACCGCACCCAAGCCATGGCACCGAGCGCTCCGTCGCGCGTCGTGACCGTCTTGCTGGTGCTAGCCCTGCTGGCCAATTTCGAGCTGCACGGCGCAACCCAAGCCGTGGGTGCCTTAGTTAGCGGCCACACCGTGGAGGCCTTGGTCGTCTGGTGGAGCATCGGGCGCGGTAGGCGCGCCTCTTGACGCAGCTAGGTCTGTGTCCAACGTTCTACGCAAATTTTGTGGATGGGCAACCGCTCCTGCAGAATTTCCATAGGAACCGTCCTTTGTGGCGGTCTTGATCCAAATACAAAAACTCGGGAAAGGACGACATAACCATGAACGGCAACCAAGCCATTGCCCACATCCTCAAGGCCGAAGGCGTCGAGTGGCTGTCGGCTTTTCCCAACCAGCCGCTGATTGACGAGGGCGCGCGCGCTGGTATCCGCCCCATTATCTGTCGCCAGGAGCGGACGGGCGTCAACATGGCCGACGGCTTCAGCCGCACGACTAATGGCCGCCCTTTTGGCGTCTTCACCATGCAGACCGGGCCGGGAGCTGAAAACGCGCTCGGCGGTGCGGCCCAGGCCTACGCCGATGCCATCCCCCTGCTGCTGCTACCCGGCGGCGTGTCCACGGCCCGCACGCAAGTGCCGCCCAATTTCGACGCGGTGGACAACTATCGCGGCATCACCAAATGGGCCGCCAACATCAACCAAGTCGAGCGCATCCCCGAACTGATGCGCCGTGCCTTTAGTCAGCTCGTCCACGGTCGGCCCGGGCCGGTGCTAGTAGA
>JAPOYQ010000165.1 GCA_026706505.1 Gemmatimonadota bacterium | reverse complement strand
CTTTCGGAGGTCGCAACGAGCGAAACGATGCGGAATCAGGGAGTTGGTTCGTGGGTCGTCCATCACGCCGTTGAATGGCTACGGCTAGCTAAGTGCGACCGGGTCGTGCTGTCTGTTGCGCGAGATGATGAAAAAGCGGGCGCAGGAAGGTTTTACCAGCGGTTTGGCTGGATGCCGCTGGTGCGACAAAAGCACTGGAGAAGACAGAAAGAACGTTGAATTGACCGCTGTACTCTTTTCCGCCATGTCAAGGTGCCGGACTGTAACATCAGTTGAAGTCGATGAATAATCTTCAGCAGGTCGCGTCCTTGCCTTCGCTGCCGTACACGGCGAGGCGTTCCTCTCTTGAGGTCTCGTCCTCGCTGACGCTGGAGGGGATGAAGTGGAGTTGCAGGGATCGCCGGCCTTGATCCGATCGGTTGGCAGGCGATCCGTGGTGCAGCCGACCGTGCCAGAACAGAATGCCCCCGGGCCTGAGCGGCACGGCGACGATGCGCTCCCTGGCCACGTCAGTATCGCAGATCTGCCAGTCCCGTCTGCTGAAGTGGATTACGGGCCCTTCGAGGTGGCTGCCCGGAATCACGTGCATGCAGCCGTTGTCGCGATGGGCCTCTTGCAAGGCGATCCACACGCTGATGATCTCTGTGTCCATGGGCAGATCGAAGTACGCGTGGTCCTGGTGCCAGGGTTTCTCGCGGCCGATGCGGGCCGGTTTCTGCATGGCCTGGTGGCGGTAGAGCTTGGCTGGTTCGCCCATCATGCCCCCGAGCACGTCCAGCAAGCGCGCGTCCCGGGCCAGTGAATCCAGGCGGGCATCGAAGCCGACCCACTGCTGCAGCTTGCGCACCAATGTCTGTCGCTTGCCATCCGAAGCGCCCGCCAGTTGATCCCTGACGCCGCGTTCGAACTGCACACCCCTGAATCCCTGATTCTTGCCGTCGATCAGATCTTCCACCGCTTTGATGGCATCGGCCATCTGCGCGTCCGAAAAGGCTCCCTCCACGGCGAGGAAGCCCTGCGCTTTGAAGCGCTCGATCTCAGAGTCGCCGACATGCTCCAAACCGTTGACTGGTTCGGCTTCTCCGGTCGGGACGTAGAGATCAGGGTCGTACGCTTCGCTTCCGTGCTCGTCTTCTACTGCGTTTTCAGTCATGGTCGGCTCTCTTTTTTTGCTAACTCCAACTAAAGAATAGCGATCATCCGGTTTATCTCCAACTTTTGGCTACTCGGTAGATAGCCTTTGGCCTGGGCAGCCAAGCCGGGGATTGCGCCGAGACGTGTGCGAGTTGGGGCATAGAGAATAAGATTAGGAAATTGAGGTGACGAAAAAACAAGTCTCCTTCTAAACAAAAAGTGATCTGGGATCGTTTAATCGTCGATGAGGTTGGAAGCGAATTACACAATGTATGCGTATTTGACTAGGGCATTGCGTTTTGGCTGAGGCGTTGCGGATTGAGATCCCGATTCGAAAGCGGTCTATGAGCCTCGACGAAAGCAGGTTGATAGTACGCGCTAAGGAGGGAGACGCCAATGCCTTTGCCGCGCTGTTGCGGCAGCACCAGGAGATGGCCATGCGGGTGGCCTTTCAGATCGTCGGGGATTGGGACGATGCCGAGGATGTGTGTCAGGAGAGTTTTGTCAAGATGTATCGGCATCTGGGGCGCTATAAGGCGCGGCACAAATTCTCGACGTGGCTCTATCGGATAGTGACCCATACCGCGATTGATTTGCTGCGGCGGCAGCAGCGTACGCATCGCGCCGAGTTGCCAGACGAGGTACCTGTTGCGTCAGGAGAGGAGGCGGTGGATTGGCAATTGAGTCTGGAGAAGGTATTGAACGAGTTGACGCCCAAACAGCGCAGTGCGTTCGTCCTGCGCGACCTACAGGGGTTTCCGTTCGAGGAAGTGGCCGAGATACTTGATTGCAGCGGGATCACGGCACGGGTGCATCTGCACCAGGCGCGGAAACGGCTGCGCCAACGATTGGAGAGCGAGCGATGATTTGTCTCATAGTGAAGAGGCTGTTGCCCCTGTACGCGGGAGGGGACTGGGGAAAGGGACTGATGGGTTGGACGGAGCGGCACCTGAGCCAGTGTCCGGGGTGCCTAGCCGAGTATGAGGCGTTGTCGGCTGCACGCGACCAAGTGCGCGAATTAGCGGCGCAGACCGCGCCTCGACCATCGGCAGATCTAGCGGGGCGGACAATTGCTCAACTAGCGACGGACGCGACGGAGATCAGGGGACGCTTTGCTTGGCCTGTCAAGATGGGGGTAGCGGCGGCGATAGCGACAATAGTCGCGGGAGTGGGACTGTTGTGGGAGAGCGGAGAAAAGGGAACCGCACCGCTAGCCGATGCGCCTGTCGTGCAAGTCTTGCCATCGAACGCTGCGCTCGGCGAGGAAAATCCGGCAGCCGACTACGCCAGTCAGTTTGAGGAACTGAGCAGCAGCCAAATCCGGTTGCTACTCAAGCGGCTGGACCGCAAAAAAGATCTCAGTGACGCCGAACTGGAGCGCAAGTACCCCACGGTCGAATCTATTACGTACCCGTCGGGCACCCAGGTTTTTCTGCACTTGGAGGATTCCAACACTGACGTCGTCTGGATTTTGCCCCACACTCTCTTGTAAAAGGAGATGATGCGATGGACGCCAGAATTTTTATATGTGCTCTAATTACCGCAGTAGGCAGCAGTATCCTAACTGCCCCAGCTCGAGCGCAGGACGGGGACCGCATTGAGGAGATCCTTCCCGCCGGAGTCGGACTGTTTGAGTTTCAAAGCATCACGCTCCAAGAATTCATTGGGATGATGAAGGTGATGGGTCTCAGAACCAGCACGGGTGAGTCGATCGGCGACAAGCACTATATCCGCTTCGCGAGCGCGGAGGAGCTGGCGCGAGCGCGGGATATTTTGGCGCGGAGTGATTGATGTGCCGCTCAAGGACATCGCCCTGCACGTTCAACTGATCCTGGCAACAGGCAATGAGATTGACGCGGTGAACCTCCCCGATGACGACGGAATACGCGGTCAGCTTAGAGAAATCTTCAAGTTTCCGCGCTATTACATCTTGAGCAGCAGCTATTGGGTCGCCAAATCCGGCCAGCGGGTCGAGTCAGAGCTGGAGGGTGTGCCGCTAGACAATACACATTACCCTCACAAGGTGGAGGTTTTCGGCTTTTGGGTAGAGC
>JAPOYQ010000113.1 GCA_026706505.1 Gemmatimonadota bacterium | reverse complement strand
GTCGGTGATGATCGCCCCTTCGGGCAGGGTGAATTCGTAGATGCCTTCTACCTCCCATTCGGCGTGGTTGGTGAAGATCTGGTCGGTGCGCGTGCGGGCGATGCGCTCGTCGATTTGCACATCCACGGTGACCGAGGTCAGTTCGAGGTGCTGGCGGCCGTCGTCGCCCACTCCGGTGTACACGTAGCCGATGCTGAGGGCGGGGAGAGGGGCCAGCAGGGCGAGGAGGAGGGTGAGTTGGGCTTTCATGGCGGGGTCCTTTCGCGGGAGAGGGGCGGATGCGGGCGGGTTTAGTAACGGACGCGGACGCCCCGTGCTTGCAGGGCTGGAATCTGTTCGTTGAGAGCTTGATCGCTGAGGGGATTTCCTTGCAGCCAAAGGATTTCTAGGTTGGTCAAGCTGGCTAGCGGAGTTAGATCGACAATTTGGTTGTAGTCCATATATAGCTCTCTGAGATTAATCAAGGAGGCCAGTGGGCTGATATCAGCAACTTGGTTCTGTCCCAAGACCAACGTCTTCAAGTTGGTCAAGGAGGCCAGTGGGCTGACATCGGTAATCTGGTTCAACGTTAGCCATAGCCGTTCCAAGTTGGTCAAGGAGGCCAATGGGCTGACATCGGCCACTTGGTTTTCCGTCAGACACAGCCATCTCAGATTGGTCAAAGAAGCTAGTGGGCTGACATCGGCAATTCTCTGGTTGGACGTCAGCATCAGTACTTGCAGGGTGGTTGATTGGGCTAGTGGGCTGACATTGGCAATCTGGTTGTTCCGCAGCACCAACGTTTGCAGATTGGTCAAGCTAGCCAGCGGGGTAAGATCAGCAATCCGATTGTTGTCCAGTTCCAGCCGTTGCAGGGCCGCAAAGTGCTCGAGGCCTACCAAACTATGAATGGTACTATGGGTAGCAAAGAGTACGGTCAGAGAAGCGACATCTTTTGGTGTAAGGCGGCCTTGCGGTCGGCCCACTATTTGCCGCACGGCCGCCTCCAGATTCGAGTCCCTGAACAAGGGAGTAGAAAGAACTAAGCCTTCTAGGAGCGAAAGAGGCCCTTTGTATATCTGTAATCGCAAGCCGGTTTCCTCTGCGAGCGATGCCGCCGTTAGCTGATGTGTCTGTTGCAGGTGATCCAGCAGTATTTCTATAGCCTCCGGGTGGTGCAGCTCAATTGCTAAGTTGGTGCTTGCATCGAGCTGCACCGCCACTCGTCCCCTCTCATCCTGCCAGCGTTTCCGCAGAAATGCCGCTACGGCCTCCCAGCCGATCAGCCAAGTCTCTGCCACCGGCACCAACAAGGCCTCAAGGCTAGGGTCAATCTGCCAGTCAATGGGGATGAGCCCCACCGGCAGGTCGGATGCTTCCTTGGGTTTCAATGTTAAGCGGAGTGGATCGCCCTCGGGCCGAGTCCAGATCAGCGTCTCCTGCACTCCTCCAGCCGGATCGACGCAGTGAATCGCCACCAAGCTGTCGGGTCGGCCTTGGTATTCGACCCGAATGCCAGCTAGCGCATCCCCCGCTTCATTGACCAAGTGCAGCCACAGGCCGCGCGGATACTGCGGCGACTCGATCAGCACGTGGCCGTCGGCATTGCTTTGCGCGAGTGCTCGGCCGGTGCTATCGACGCCGGTGGCGAAGAAGAGTTCGGTCTGCGCTGTCGCCGCAGAGGTCCCAAGTGCCGTGAGTGCTAGAAGGATTCCTGATCGAAGGATCGCCACGCGCATGAGAAGATCCCTTATTCGACTGCCCAGTCCTCGACTTTTAACTTGGGAACGCGCACAAATTCTTTCACGTTGTGCGTAACGAGGATTAGCTGATTGGCCATGGCGATGGAGGCAATCTGTGTATCCCTTTCGATGATGATCGCACCACTTTTCTCAAGTTGAGATCGGATGATGGCATACTTGTGAGCAGCCGCTTCATCAAAGGGATAAATGTGAAGCGGTGAAGCTATTTGTTGTATTTTGAGCCCTCTCTCTTTCTTCATGCTGGTCGATTTTTCGATCCCGTACAGTATCTCAGCAAGGGTTATTGTAGAAAGGGCCAAGTCAGAGGGTGAATGGCTTTTAATCCGTTCAATTAACGCTACGGCTCCACGCATCCAGTAACTGACGATATTCGTGTCGAGTAGGTACATAAGCCCCACTAATCCAAATCAAAATGTTTGGTCGCCAAGGGTTCGGGGATCTCAAAATCCGGATCTGGAGCAAAAATATCCCAGAATCCATCGGCCCATTCACTCCGTTTGAGTGGTTCCAAAATGACCGCATCGCCTTCCTTACGGATCTTGACCTCAGTTCCTGGGAAGCGAAACGCCTTGGGCAGCCGAACGGCCTGTGAACGTCCATTCTGAAACAATTTCGCCGTAGATTCCATGTTGCTATCTCCTTCCAGCGCTAACGCCATCCGAGTGTGCTTGATATATACCAATATATATTGTGATCTATATAGACATCAAATTTACGCCTTCCAGTAAAGAAGGTCGCTCTTGAATATCAAACTTGGTGTGCTATTGGGGCGATGCGCTCGTCTATTCGATTCAGCAGAGCAACAACAGATTCAGCGGCAGAGCAATAACGCGGGAGGACAACACCTTGGGGGCCGGGCACGGACAGGCGACTACTCCGAAGGATGCGGCCTCATAGGTATCGAGAAAAGCGTTCAATCCGGCCAAATCCCTGCTCGACGGCCTTGGCGTGGCCTTCACTTCCACGGGAATGAGCCGACGGCCGGTTTCGACGACAAAATCCACTTCGCGTCCGTTAGAGTATAGGGCTTTGCGATCGGGGCTTTATAGTATGTAAATCGACCATGCCTTGAACGATAATCAACCACGACCACGATAGGATCGTCAATGTGCGAGGAACGGACCGAGAGGGGGGAGTTGGGTCTTCAGGTGCGAACGACCGCTTACTGTGTCAAGAACTAGGCAAGCCGGCGCGACAAAAGCCTAACCTCGCTGGGAGAGGACGGTCTCGACGATGCGCTCTTGGCTGGGAATGGTCGGCATCTCGAGGGTGGGGCTGAAGGGGATGGGCACGTCGGCCGCGCCAATGCGCAAGACGGGGGCGTCGAGCCAATCGAATGCCTCGGCGTTGAGGATGGAAGCAAGTTCGGCCGTAGTGCCGTAGCGCTCGACACCTTCATCGATCACCACCGCATAGCCGGTTTTGCGCACCGAGGCGAGCAGGG
>JAPOYQ010000518.1:2800-3187 GCA_026706505.1 Gemmatimonadota bacterium | reverse complement strand
CGCAGCATTCCCAAGCCAATATCCTCCACTATTCGACCGTGGGTGTCATTGGACATGACGGCACCGACCACGTGTACCGTCTGCTCGCCGACGAATTGCAGGAAGGTGTCAATGCCGTGGGCCGCCTCTACGGCCCAACTGCCGCCGCCGGAAATGGCCGGGTCGTTGTGCCAAGCCGAGGGCGTCGGGTCGTAGCGCGAGGGCGGGCCGTTATTGAGACGGCAGCTATACTGGACCACATCGCCCAGCGTACCATCAGCTAACAGACGCTCCACCGTGGCGACGATGCGGCTGGCGCGGTTGGGCAGAGTAAGGGCGCTGAAGACCCCGTGTTTGGCCGAAGCTTCGGCCGCAGGGCGAAGCCGAGCAGCGCAATCGGCAAAGGGT
>JAPOYQ010000518.1:870-2790 GCA_026706505.1 Gemmatimonadota bacterium | reverse complement strand
GGTTTGTCGAGCAAGTAGGGAATGCGCCGATCGACGCAGGCCTGCACGTGATCCGGCATTTCAATGTGCTTGCCAGCGACTAGGGCCGCGTCGGGCTGCGCAGCGTCGAGGCATTCACCCGCCGTGGCAAAGCCTGGACATTGGAAAATCTCTGCAAGTTGTTGGCGCGGGGCTTCTTCCTCATCCATAACCCCGATTATATCGTGTCCCAAAGCGCGGATGGTCTGGCCGATGCCGCGGCCGTGGTGGCTGTACGACAGGATAACTAGGCGCATAGGTCGGCCTCCTGCTGGTGGCGCAAGGTGAGCAATTCGGAGTCGGGCAGTTCGACATCGTCGTAGGTGATCAGATCGTCCTCCGAGATGTCGCGAGTGAGCACGGCCCGTTGCGACAGACCTATGGGCAGCAGGTTGCCAGATCGGGCGAGAGCGGCTTTTTCCAACAGGCCGTACGCGCAATAACCGCCCTCGCCGTCGAGTACAGTGCCAGCGGCGAGGGGCTTTTTGGCCGCGGTCACGACTTCGGCGTAATGGCCGATGGGGTGCCCCGAGGTCTGGCCGTCGAGGGCGATGCGCGCTGCGCTGATGGGCATTTCGTGGCCGACCCAGTGCTGTGGGCGGTAGATCATGCCGTAGCCGCTACGCTGGCCGATAATCATGCCGATGATTTCGCCGTACGAGCCGAGCGATTCCATGGCAAAGGACGTGGCCCCATCGACGACGCAGTACAAGCCGCCGCGCAATCCGCGCTCGACGGCCTGTTCGTTCTCGTCGATAATACTAACCGCCTCGACCACGCCTTCTGCGTTGAGCAGGCCGCCCTTGCTCCGATGGCACAAAATGTCGGGTATCTGGCGCAAGTCCGCAGCGGGAAAGTGCATGCCGCGCACATCGGGCACGAGGCCGCTCATATTGGCCAGACAGGCCATTTCAATGGCGTGCTTAGTGCCGTCTAAAAATGAACCAAACATCTGGGCGTTGTAATCGCGTCCGGTAAAGCCGTACAGGCGCGGCACGTCGTCGGGATTGGCTTTGCGGAAGGCTGTCTTAAAGCGCGTGCCCTTGCCAGCGGCTATGACCCTGAAGCCGAGGGCGCGGGCCCAGTCCCACAGTTCCAAGGCGCAGGCCGGCTCGTCGCCGTACGCGGCGCTGTAGAGCACGCCGGCTTGGTCGGCCAGTTTTTTCAGTTGGCTGCCAACTACTACATCGGCCTCCACCGTGACCATGACTAGGTGCTTTTTTTGCGCGATGGCATAGCGAGCATGGGCCGCCCCGGCCTCGACATTGCCCGTCGCCTCGATAACTAGGTCGAGGCTGCTCTCTATCAGGGCGCGGGCATCGACGGTGACGGCGTAGCGGCCCGCCTCCATAGCCGCGTCAATGGCCGCGGGGTCGTCGGCTGTGTCTATCTGGTCGTCGGGGATCTGGCCCCGACCGTATGCACGCCGGGCTTTGGCTAGATCCAATTCGGCAATGGCGGCCAAGCGCATGCCGGGGGCGTGGGCCAGTTGCGAGGCGATCTGGGTGCCAAAGGTGCCAGCCGCAATGAGGCCGATCTGAATGGGTGTGCCTCTTTGGTCGAGTTGGCGCAAGCGGTGGTACAACATGGTCTGTCCTTTCTCAAGAAGCCGTCTTGAATACTACGACTCGGAAGGGCGACAGCCAAATTTTCCACTTAGACTCAGGACGACGGATTGGCACCTGCCGCCCACTCAGTTTCGGCGATGCGCATATCGCAGCTAGAGCGCGCTTTGCCACTGGGCGGCTGCGGAATGTGAGCCACGACGCGGAAGCCTACTTTGGCAAACGCGGCGCGGCTACGGGGATTGTAGTCGGCAATGTCACAGGCGAAAATAAAATCAGCCTTTTGCTCAGAAAAACCGAAATCGACCAATGCGCGGATTATTTCAGTCCCCAAGCC
>JAPOYQ010000518.1:0-860 GCA_026706505.1 Gemmatimonadota bacterium | reverse complement strand
AGTGCCGAGCGAGTCGCAGCGAGGGTGGGCCTTGATAATCCGCGGCAGATTCATGGCCTGCAACCAAGCCTCGGCGATGGGCTGCCCGTCGAGTTCGGCGATAAAACAAAAGGCGGCTTGCGAGATGCCGCCGTAGATGCGCTTGACCTCGTCGAGCGTATAGGCCGTCACATCTGAGCCATCGGCGTAATACAACACATCGGGATCTTGGTTCCAGCGCAGCAAGATGTCCCAATCGGCGTCGGTCATGGGACGCAGGTGCAGGCGGGGCGTGTGCAGGTGGACAGTGTGGGTTTTGAGGGGCATAGCTACATCGCCTAATCGGACGCAGTCACCGGCCACATACCCTCGACCGGATAGGCTTCGTCTTCGCCGGGCCACGGAGGCATGGTAACGGCAATCGCAGCCAAAGGCTCGTCGCCCAAGGCACGAAATTGAAAGTGGGTGCCCAGCGGAATGGTCAGACAGACGCCCGGCTCGACTGCCACGACTTCCTCGCGTCCGTTCTGCAGCCGCCACATTTGGCCGCGACCGGCGAGGAAAAACCAGATCTCTTCGACCGTGCGATGGGCAACGGCCTTCGACGCCTGGCCGGGTTGGAGTTCAAAATGCGCCATGCCACCGCCTTGCAGGCCCAATAGAATGCGCACATCCGAGCCGTCGGGGGCAATCACGTCAGGGGTGGCGGATAGTTTTTTAGTGTCGAATTCCAAGGGCGGATTCTCCTCGATAGTACAGGCTGATAGGTTCTCTCCCTAAAAATATCACACTCGACACTGCGGGAAGGATTTCTTGTCTTGACAGAGCTATCATTTTCGTTTCCGTTTATAAATATCCCAAACTTAGGGAGAGAAGTTGAT
>JAPOYQ010000004.1 GCA_026706505.1 Gemmatimonadota bacterium | reverse complement strand
TATTTGTTCTGGTCCAGTCGCACTCGGGGTTATCTACAGGCGATTGCCCATTCAAAGGCGTCTTAATAACTACCTAGCAGACTCTCTAAATAGCCCTATGCATGCTCACTACCCCCAATTTTCCCAGATTCTCCGCGTAACTCTACCGACTCTCCTGCTGGCTCACTTCGTAGTTTGGCCCATCGTCGGGCTTTTATCCCTACATGCTGGTATTATTGCTGCCGAATGTACCCTGCTGTGGTTTGTGGCCCTTTATATCCGCCGTCATCGCCTAATCGCCGAAGACCTGCTTCTGTTCAATGCCACGCCAGCTGCGACTCTGTTGCTGACAATCCCGGTGACTGTTTGCTGTAGCCTCGTAGTCGCCGAATTCGATTTGTTTCTGGCCCAGTTGTTCGACCGGATAGACTTATCTATGCCACTGTCCTTTCAGAAAAACCTACTGGAGGTTCAGATTATCCGCGGACTGGCGGAGGTCCCGAGGGGACTGGTAACACTAGTGCTAGTCCCTACATTCTGCGAAGAGCCGCTCTTTCGCGGACTTGTGTTCACGAGTCTTTACGCCCATTATGGGCCGCGTTGGGCGCTAGGCGGCTCGGCCCTGCTCTTCGCCATCTCGCACTTCAACCCTTGGCAACTGATCCCCCTCTTCCTCTTTGGACTCTTCCTCGGCGCTTTGGTTTACTGGACTCACAGCATCTATCCTGCCATGCTCGCCCACGCGGTCAACAACTTGGCTTCGATAACTGGAGTCAACTTGCACACTCACCTAGGCATAGATGGCATAGGTCCTTCCCAACATCTCCCCATGCCCTTGGCCCTTCTCGCCGGCCTAATCCTACTTGCCGGCCTCCTGCTTCTCAGACGCCAACCCGCCATTATGCCGCTGCTGGTTAAGAGGGATTTCTCTTAGCCCGATTATTGAATTGTTGGAAAAACGTTCTCAATCAGCTCAGCGCCTTCTCCACCGTTTCCCCAATTTCCGCAGGACTCTCACAGATGTGAATCCCCGCTTCCCGCATCGCCGCCATCTTGTCCTCGGCGGTTCCCTTACCACCTGAAATAATAGCTCCTGCATGTCCCATCCGCCGCCCTGGAGGTGCCGTGCGCCCCGCGATAAAGCCAATGACGGGCTTGTCGTAGCATTCTTTGATATAGGCGGCCGCTTCTTCTTCAGCCGTGCCCCCGATTTCGCCGATCATTACGACCGCATCGGTCTCGGGGTCGTCCTTAAAGAGAGCCAGCGCGTCCACAAAGCGCGTACCGATGATTGGATCGCCGCCAATGCCGATGGCTGTGGACTGGCCTAGGCCCCGCTCCGTAAGCTGCCCCACGGCTTCATAGGTCAACGTTCCACTGCGCGAGATAATGCCCACTCGGCCGGGCTGGTGGATAAAACCGGGCATAATGCCGATTTTGCACTTCCCCGGCGAGATAATGCCCGGGCAATTAGGCCCGATCAGCCGAGTAGAGCGCGCTTGGACGTAATGGTAGGCTTTAACCATATCGCTCACGGGGATATTCTCGGTGATGCAGATGACCAGGTCTATACCGACATCGGCCGCTTCCATGATGGCGTCAGCGGCAAAGGGGGCTGGCACAAAGATGATTGATGCATAGGCTCCTGTGGCCTCAACGCCTTCGGCGACCGTATTAAACACCGGGATGCCCTCAAATTCTTGGCCGCCTTTGCCAGGTGTTGCCCCTCCGACCACTTTCGTGCCGTACTCCAGCATTTGGCGAGTGTGAAATGATCCCTCCGACCCCGTAATTGCCTGTACGAAGACCTTGGTGTTTTCGTCGATTAAAACGCTCATTCCCGTATTCCTCTTATCGAATCGTCGCCTTGACTAGCGCCGCCGCATCTCGCAGCCCGTGTCCAACGGCAAAGTCCATGTCGGAGTTTTCCAGCATCTCGGCAGCCACATCCGCGTTGGTCCCAGCCAGCCGCACGACGATCGGCACATTAACTTCGATATTTCTGCGCGCCTCAATCACGCCGGCGGCCACGCGATCACAGCGCACAATGCCTCCGAAGATATTGATGAGTATGGCCTTTACATTCGGGTCGGAGAGCAAAATCCGGAAGCCATTTTCCACGGTCTCAGCGCTGGCACCCCCGCCTACATCCAGAAAATTGGCCGGCTCAGCACCGGAGAGCTTGATGATGTCCATCGTGGCCATCGCCAGTCCGGCACCGTTGACCATACAACCGATATTGCCGTCGAGCTTGATGTAGTTCAGATCGTATTTGGCGGCTTCGACCTCTAGCTCTTCCTCTTCATCCAGATCGCGCATTTCCGCTAAGTCGGGATGGCGGAAGAGTGCGTTGTCGTCTAGGTCTATTTTGGCATCCAGCGCCAAAAGCTGCCCATCGGCAGTCGCCACCAAGGGGTTGACCTCGACTAGTGAGCAGTCGGCATCGGCATAGGCTCTGTAGAGGCTGAGGATAAAACTGGCTGCTTGGCGAACCTGCTTGCCCGCGAAGCCAAGCCCAAATGCTAGGCGCGTCGCTTGGAATGCCTGTAGCCCCACTCCGGGATCGACCGTTTCCTTGAGGATTTTCTCTGGAGTCTCTGCAGCGACCTCCTCGATCTCCATTCCACCCTCTTGGCTGGCCATGACCACTGGCTTGCTCTGGGCTCGATCAAGGGTGATGCCTAGATAAAGCTCGCGTTCTATATCCGAGGCCTTCTCCACGAGGACTTGCTTGACCTTTTGGCCTTCAGGGCCTGTCTGGTGGGTAACAAGCTGCATGCCGAGAATCTGGCTAGCCGCTTGGCGCGCCTCTGCGGGGCTAGCGGCTAGTTTGACGCCTCCGCCCTTGCCGCGACCTCCAGCGTGGATTTGGGCCTTGATCACGACCTTTCCACCCAATTCGGCGGCCATGCCTTCGGCTTGATCCGCTGTCGTGGCCACGTGGCCGCTCGGTACGGCGACTTGGTACTGGTGCAAAATCTTTTTGGCTTGATATTCGTGAATTTTCATGGGCATTATCTTCTATTTGATGGAAGGCAAAGGAAAAGAGTATAAAAACCTCCCTATACCAGCAAGGCGATCTAGGAGGAGACCAGCACAAGTACTAAATTAGGGCTGTCGATTGTTGGGAAATCCTATAATATTCAGCCATATCCAAAGACTCCGAGGAGGTGACTGGTGAAAATTTTGTTAATCGGCGGGGCCGGACCACGCAAGCT
>JAPOYQ010000517.1 GCA_026706505.1 Gemmatimonadota bacterium | reverse complement strand
ATGCTGCGCCCGCTAATGCTGGCTGTGGGGATACCGCGCGCAATCAGTTCCTCGATGGCCTCCACAGCCGAAACCGCCAGCCGCCCTTCTGAATCGAGCACTGTGCCATCGAGGTCAAAAGCCACTAGGTCTATCATTATTCCTCCTGTTGCAAGATTTTCAGGCGCGAGCGCGCGTGAGCCAGTCGCTGCGCCTCGCTCGCGTCGCTTTCTGCCAAAGATGCGTACGCGCGCCACTCGGCCCGCGCTTGAGCGGGGTCTAACCGCTCGTAGGTCGAGGCGAGGTGAAAGCGCCACAGCGCCCGCTCGGGTTCGAGCCGAACGGCCTCTTCGCCGGCCTGCACGGCCGCGGCGAGCAAGCCCAACTGCCGATAGACATCGCCCAAGGATGCGAAAAGCTCGGCGTGGTGCGGATGCGCGGCGGTAGCTTCTTTGAACACCTGCACGGCCGCGCGCAGCCGCCGCTGATGTACGTACAGCCCTCCTAACTTCAAGGCCGCGTCCCCTTCCGCACCGCCCAACGCGACCGCTGCTTTAAACGCCTCTTCAGCCTCATCGAGCGCGCCCATGCGACTGTGGACGATGCCAATGCTTACTTGGGCCGCGGCATTGCCTAGCTGTCGGTTAGCAAACGCGGCAAACGCGTCCAGTGCCGAGTCCAGCCGCCCTTCTGCGCTGTGGATCAAACCGAGATAGCGATAAATCGGGTATAGGTCGGGATCGGCGGCCCGCGCCCGTTCAAACTGCGCCAAGGCCCCTGTTCCATCTCCTTCCTCCCAGAGCAGTCGCCCCAGTTCGTAGTGCAAGACAGCTTCCTCGCCACCCCCGTCGCGTGCGGCCAAACCCTCGACCAGCGCGGCGCGGGCCAATTCCCGTTGCCCGGTCTCTCTGTATAATGCAGCGAGGTCGGCCCGGATCCCCGTGTCGTTGGGCGCACTAGCAAGTGCCTGCTCCATCAGAGCACGAGCCTCCTCGTCCCGCCCCAACCGCACCTCTACCCGCGCTAGTTGGTAGCGCACCTCCGCCTGCTCAGGCGCAAGCCGTAGGGATGCGCGATAGGCCGCCTGCGCCGCGTGGAGATTTTCTTGCAAGTGGCCGAGTGCCTGATAGGCGTGGCCCAGCCGCGCGTAAATAAGCGCCGACTTCTCGCCCCGGCGCACGGCGTCCTGATAGGCGCGCAGCGCGCCGCTATAGCGTCCTTGGGCGGCTAGACTAAGCCCCAATTCGGCATAGGCCCGCTCGTCGTCGGGGCGCGCTTCCACTAGGCTGCGGTAGAGCGTGGTCGCGTCCTCGTACGCACCGCGCGCCACGTAGAGCGCGGCCAAGGTAAAGCTCGCCTCGTGCAATTCGGGATCAAGTGCCCGCGCCTGCGCTGCTAGGCGTTCGGCCTGCGCCAATTCGGCTTGACTTAAGCTCCGCAGCGGCCGGTCGCCGATCAACTCCTGCGCTTGGCGGTACGCGGTCGGCGCATCCGGCTCGGCGCACCCAGCCAACAACAGCGCGATGACGGTCAGCCCCTTCACCGCGTCTCCCCCTCCCTGAGCAACAAGTGCTGGTCGGCCTCAACGTCCCGATACTCATCGACCTGTCCACTAGGCCACGCCACCTTAATGCGATCAGCCCGCACCCGCTGCCCCATACCAAATTCCAACTCCAAGCTATTGCTGTTGCCAAAGCTGTATCCAGAAGCTACCTCTTGGTACTGCATCAAGTCGCCAGCATACACCCACACTTTGGCACCGATTCCGTCGCGATTGCTTCTGACTCCTTCCAACTCCAGCACCAAGTAGTGATTGCCAAAACCCTCGCTGCGGTAGAACGCGTTGGGCCACTGGTCGCCCGGCTGAGCGCCGCCCACTGGCGCATAGAGGTCGAGATCGCCGTCGCGGTCGTAGTCGGCAAAGGTCACGCCGTGCGATTTGCCCAAGTGTCCCAGCCCGGCGGCTTCTGTCGCATCGACAAAGGAGCCATCGCCCCGATTGCGGAAAAGCACATCCGGCTCGCGTCGGCCCATCTGCGGCCCGCCGTTGCCGAGGTAGATGTCCACCCAGCCGTCGTTATCCACATCGCCAGGAACGCCGCTCATCGTGCCCAGCGCTCGCTCTAGCCCGGCAGCTTCCGTTACATCGGCAAAGGTGCCGTCGCCCCGATTGCGAAAAAGCACCGGCCGGTCGCGCTCGCTCGTCGATTTTCCAGCGACCCGATCGGCCAGCACCACCGGGTACTGGCTCCAGTTGCCCACGAAGATGTCCAGCGCACCGTCGTTGTCGTAGTCGAGGACGAATGTTATAAAGCCATCGATGTACTCGGCACCTACACCGGCCGCTTCCGTCTGATCGGCAAACGCATCGTCGCCTTGGTTCCGAAAAAGCACATTCGGCTCGGTGAAATTGCACACGTACAGATCAGGCCAGCTATCGCCGTCAAAGTCTCCCCACGCCGTGCTCAACGCCTGCCCCTTGTGCGCCACCCCAGCGGCTTCTGCCACATCGACGAAGGTGCCATCACCCCGATTGCGATAGAGCACATTGGTCGAGTCGCCAGTCGCGCCCGTGCCGTTGGCCACGTAGATGTCGAGGTATCCATCGCGATCGAAATCGCTCCACGCCGCGCAAAAGCTCGACCCCGGATCGCCGGTGCCCGACACTTCCGTCACATCGGCAAAGACGCCCCGGCCGTCGTTTTGGAAGAGCGCATTCACGCCGCCGCCAAACCACCCATCGCGCGTCACGTACACATCGGCGTCCCCGTCGTTGTCGTAATCGGCAGTCTGCACTCCAATCCCGCCCTCGGGTAGTACCAATTCAGCGGCCTGCGTCTGATCGGCAAAGCGCACGCCATCGTTGCGGAAGTACGCCAACTCGGGGTGGCCGATGACGATCAAGTCGAGATCACCGTCTTCGTCGTAGTCGGCCCAAGCGCTGGCGCGACCGCCGTCGAACTTATCGACCCCGGCATCGGCGCTGATCTCGCTAAACTTCCCGCTGATGGTTCCCTGCGGCACGGCGTCGGCAAACGCCTCGGTCGCCGACCGCCCCAATGCCTCCTGCAACCACTTCCGGTGCCAGCGCAACTCCAGCGGCTCGGGATGCAACGCCACAGCCTGTTGCAAGATCGAATCAGCGCGGGCGTAATCCTCCTGCCACAGCGCGACAACCGCCGCCCAGTAGAGCGATTCATATCCCTCGGGGTCGGCGGCCAATGC
>JAPOYQ010000567.1 GCA_026706505.1 Gemmatimonadota bacterium | reverse complement strand
AATGGACCATATCTAGTAGTCTCAATTCTCACCGACCGTTGCACAAAATCGAGATTGACGATGCTGCGGGGACACACTTATACATTTCTTCACATACCGGTGAGATTGTGCGCGATACGACGCGAAAGGAACGGGTTTGGAATTGGGTCGGCGCGAACTTGCATTGGATTTATCCCTTGCCGCTTCGTCGGCACGCTTCAGTCTGGCATTGGGTTGTCGTCGTTCTGTCGTTGGCTGGGTTGGTCTCTGTTGTGACGGGGGGCATCATCGGCTTCCTTCGCTTGCGATGGCGCAATCGCTACCGCGGCAGGGACGTTACTCCTTATTGGGGCGCGATGAAGCTGCATCATTTGGTGGGATTACTGAGCCTTCCATTCCTGGTCACGTACGTTTTGAGCGGATTGCTGTCTATGAACCCCTGGGATGTGTTCACTACAAAGGGGCATAGTCGCGTGTCGTCTCACGCGTATCAGGGTGCCTTCCCGACCGACCATAGCGGCCTGAGACTATCAGAAATCCAGAGCATCGTCAAACGAAACCCCGGAGTCAAAGAAATCGATTTTCATTGGCTAGGCGGTGAATTGCATCCCGTAGTCGTATTTGCGCCGTACGAGTACCGCTTGGCCAATGCATTACCAGCGATGGCAATTGAGAAAAAGGCCACTCGGGGAATCCTGCAAAGTTTCGAGATTGGTGGTCAGAGTGTCGATTTTACCGAAATAAGGCGTCTTGAGGAGCACGACGCCTATTACTATTCGCATCACGATCGTTGGCGACCGCTCCCCGTTTATCGCTTCAAAGCCAACGATTCGGCCCAGACATGGGCTTACATAGATGGCAGAACAGGACAATGGTTGCGGGGTTTAACGCAAAAGCAACGATGGCAGCGATGGTTGTATAACGGGTTGCACAGTTGGGATTTCGGCTTTCTTATCACTCGGCGGCCGCTGTGGGAGATTGTCGTCATTGCGTTGTGTTCGCTTGGAACGTTCATGTCATTTACTAGCGTCGTGATCGGCTTCAGACGTCTACGCCGGAGCCGTGCCGCAAGCTCGAAGCCGGACTGCGGGGCCGATGCGCCAAAGGCACGACCATGAATGCACAGACTCATCGCATCCGCGAAAAGCTCGACAGACGCGAAGCACTGGCTACGCCCCGAAGCCGCGCTCTCGGGCAGATCCTGCTCTGTGAAGGCTGTTGCTGCGGTCGGCCGGACAGAGGGTTCAAACCCGTGCCCTGCGACTGGATCGAGCAGCAGTGGAAAGAGGAAAAACTCAACAGGACGGTAGAACTGACGATCTCCGGATGCCTTGGCCCGTGCGACCTGGCCAATGTCGCCTGTGTAATCTCGCCTCAGGGGATGCAGTGGTTTGGCGGCCTCCAGGAACAGTGGCAATACGGCTTGCTCCTCGATTGGGCCAAAGCCTCGCGCGATGCGGGTGTTTTACTCGAATTGCCCGCTGAACTGGGTCGCCACCGATTTGAACGGTTCGCTGTTTCCGAACCCCGTGAGCAATCCGTTTGCGTACAGTCACCCACCCCAGGCCGCCGTGAATATGGGAACACCTTATGTTTCGAATCAGGGAAAACGAAATCGCCGATGCGCTGACAACAGCAGATATTTGGCGGATTATGCTGCGAGAAGTTCCTCCGATCGCCGCTGAATACTTTATCGGTGGCGCTGATGAGCTGACTACGCTGAAGGCGAATGTCCTGGCGTTTCAACAGACGATGCTCGCGCCTCCCGGAGCCGTCAAACACAAGACGTTGGACACGACGACGAGCATATTCGGCCAGAAACTTTCTCTTCCTTTTTTCGTCGCGCCGGTTGGGAGCCTGCGCACGCTATGGCCGATGGCCGACGCAGTCGCATCCCAAGTCGCCGGGGAATTTGGAACGGCCATGACGCTGTCGACGCTTTCACAAACACCCATGGAAGCCGTGGCCGACGCGTCGAACGGTCCGAAGTGGTTTCAGCTCTACCTGTGTGGCGGAGTGGAAATCGCGAAACGAGGAATCAGGCGGGCAAGAGATGCGGGTTTTTCTGCACTGGTCCTTACTATCGACACCGCGGTGTCGGGGAACAGAATAGAACATGCCAGGATGAAGCCGATGGATGCCGTGGGCTCTATTTACTCTGGCCCAAGAAAGCTAAAGCGCGCGTTACACAAGGTGAAGCTAGCACCACAGATCGTCCCTCGAATGGGGTGGTTATGGAGGCATTGGCGTGACGGTGGATTGCTTCCCTTTGTTAACATCATCGACGAATGCGGCGAGCCCATGCCATATGCCGGTATTGGAGAGCAGCTTGCTGCCTCGGCTGTTACCTGGAGCGACCTCCCATGGATTAAAGAAACATGGGGTGGGCAACCGCTCATCGTCAAAGGCGTTCACTGCGCGGAGGACGCTTTAAAAGCGGAGGAGCTAGGAGCAAATGGAGTAATTTTCTCCAACCACGGCGGTCGCCAGTTAGGTCGGGCTATTCCGTCCCTGCAGATTGTCGCCGAGGCTATGCCCAAGTTGGGCGCGGCCAAGTCCAAACTCGATTGCGCGATGGACGGCGGTATCCGCAGCGGACTGGATGTTCTTATTGGGCTGAGCTACGGCCTGAAGGCTGTGGGCTTGGGCAGAGTGACCGCAGGTGGACTAGGAGCCGGTGGTCACTTGGGTCTAACCCGAGCCTTTGAGTTAATGAAGGAAGACCTACTTCGCTCCATGGAACTGCTCGGAGTGCAAAACATCAGCCAGATTCAAGAGCAAGGAGAGGAGCTTCGTCGCAAGAGCATGGTCTTAGGCACGGCACATCTTCCCGAGTTCATTTTCTAGAGTGACCGAAATACCTGTATTAGGCCCATTAGGACGAGAGGCTCTTCGTGCTTCACCTGTTGCTCACTCGCCAAACCGTCGCGCCACCCTGAGCGTCGAGGGCTGCAAGCGCGCGTCCATCTGGTCGCCAATACAAGCCGCCGACAACATCTGCCACAAGCGCAACTCCTGTCGGATCGCCTTCTCCATCGCGCCTGAGCGACCACACAACCACAGCACCATCACGGTCTCCCGATGCCAGACGCATCGCGCCGGGAGCGAAGGCAAGCGTCGTGACGGGTTGGACATGAAGCTCTAGAACGCCAGGCCGCGTGCCTTCGGGACCCCTTCCCTGGAAGCTCCAGACCGTCACCGCCTCCCCTCCGCCGGTGGCCAAAAGGGTG
>JAPOYQ010000856.1 GCA_026706505.1 Gemmatimonadota bacterium | reverse complement strand
TTGGCAATATAGCCGTGTTTCACCATCCACGTGCATGTTGCGGCAAACGCATTTGCCTTGCAGAATATCCTGAACCAACAATGCGAGAGGAGCACAATGTCTATCAGCGCCAAAGACCTCCACGCCGCCCTCCCCGACCTCGAAAGTACCCAGTGTTGCGAGGGCCTTGAAAAAGCCGTCACCATCCACCGCGACCCTTGGGGAATCCCCCATATTCAAGCTGAAGGCGAAGCCGATATGTTTTTCGCCCAAGGTTTTGCCACGGCCCAAGATCGCCTGTGGCATATGGACTTCGACCGCCATCAGGCTTTGGGACGTTGGTCCGAGTGGGCTGGTCCCGCAGGGCTGGACCGCGACCGCCTCTTGCGCGCCGCTGGCATGGGCCGCACTGCCAAGTTGGACTACGAAGCGTCCAGTCCCCAAGCTCGCGCCATGCTCGACGCGTACGCCGCTGGCGTCAACGCCTTTTTGGCGACGACAACGACCCTACCCGTCGAATACCAACTCCTCGGCCAGCGCCCCGAGCCGTGGGAAAGCTGGCACTGCCTCGCCGTGTACAAGATGCGCAACAGCCTGCTCGGCACCTTTGAATCCAAGCTCTGGCGCACTCGTCTGGCCCAAGTCGTCGGCCCTGAGCAGTCCGGCCACAGTATTGTGGCCGCAAATCTCGCTCAGCTAATCAAAGGCTATCCCCAAGGCCACCTGCTCACCGTGCCACCCGGTGCCGAGTACGAGGGAGAACCCCTCGATGGCCTCGCGGCCCTCAGCCGCCGCGAAACCGACCCCGGCTCCAATGCGTGGTCCATCGCGGGTGAGTACACGGATTCGGGCTTGCCACTGGTGGCCGGAGATTCGCACCGCGCTCTCGACACTCCTTCCGTCTATTACCAAGTCCATATCGCCTGCCCCGACTTCGCCGTCAGCGGCTACTCGGTGCCCGGCGTCCCCGGCACCCTGCACTTTTGCCACAACGAATACGTGGCCTGGGGCATGACCTATGGCAGTGCTGACACCCAAGATCTGTTCGTCGAGCGCTTCCGCGAAACGGCCGACGGCCTGGAGTACGAATTCAGGGGCGCGTGGCGGCCAGCGGAAATCCTGCAGGAAGAAATCCTTGTCCGCGGCGCGGCGGCCGTTATCGCTGAAGTCGTCATTACCCACCACGGACCTATCATTGCTGGAGACCCGCGCAAAGGTCAGGCCATCGCCATCAGCGACCCCGGCCTCATCGAAGGCACTCCTTGGGCCGACGCGGCCCGCGATGCCATGCGCTCCCGCTCGGTCGGGGACTTGCACCAAGCCTTCGCCCGCTGGAATGACCGCGTCAACAACTACGCCGTCGCCGACATCCACGGCTGCTTCGGCTATCTGCACGAGGGCCGGATCCCCGTGCGCGAGGCCGCAAACGGCTGGCGCGCCGTTCCCGGCTGGAGCGGCGAGCACGAGTGGCAGGGCTACATCCCCCACGCCGAGTTGCCCAAAGCCATAAACCCTGCAACAGGCTATGCCATTACCTGTAACCAGCGCGTGACCGGCTCGGACTATCCCTATTACGTCGGGCTCGTCTTTAGCCCCGATTATCGCGCCCGCCGCATCCAAACCCGCATCCTCGAACTAGCAAAGGGCACGGCCACGCCCGAGGCTATGGGCCGCATCCACGCCGAACGCGTCTCGTTGCCGGCCCAGGTCTTTGCGCGGGCCTTGCTCGCTGTTGAGCCGCCCGACGCCGACTGCGCCCAAGCCCTCGACCTGCTGCGCCAGTGGGACTGCCGGATGGACCGTGACCAAGTCCAGCCGACGATCTATGCACAAACCCGCAACCTGCTCGGCTACCACATCGCGCAAAACCTGTTCGGCGGCGACGCCATGACCTTGCTTGCAGAGGCTGGCGGCGACGCCCACTGGCGTCTCATCACCCTCGAAGCGACCCTCGCCATCGAGCGCGGCGATACGGCGCTGCTGCCGCCCGGCCAAACTTGGTCCCAAGCCTTGACCGAGGCTCTGACCGGTGCACTCGCCGCGCTCAAAGAGGCCCTTGGCGACGACATGGGCCAATGGCATTGGGGCCGCTTGCATCGCACCCAGCCCCAGCACCCATTCTCTGCGGTTTTCCCCGAGGCCGCTTCCTTCCTCGACCCTCCTTCGCTTCCCGTCCACGGCGATGGCGACACGCCTCTAGCCGGTAGCTATGCCTTCGACGACTTCACAGTTACGGGTCTTTCGGTCAACCGCTATATCTTCGATCCCTCCGACTGGACCCGCTCGCGCTGGATCGCGCCGCTGGGGGCCTCTGGCCACCCGGCTAGCCCGCACTACGCCGACCAAGCCCAGCTTTGGGCCGATGTGGAATTCATACCTCAGTTGTGGGATTGGCAGGAGATACGCGACCGGGCGGAGACGACGCAGTACTTGGTGCCGCCGGAGAGGTAGGACGACAAAGGCGTATTTCATTGCAATAAATTGCCATTAAAGGTAATTTATTGCAATGAAATACGATCAATTGCTCGCCATCGTGGCCGATGAGCCGGTGTTTGAAACCGGTCTGCTCTTGGCTGGATCTGTAAATCCAAGCGATATGCAGCGACAGCTCGTGCGCTGGACCCAAGCCGGGCGACTGCACCAGCTACGGCGCGGGCTCTACGCGCTGGCGCCGCCCTACCGCCAAACCGCGCCTCACCCCTTCCTCGTCGCCAATCGACTGGTGCGCGGCTCGTATGTAAGTGGTCTGTCGGCGTTGGCACACGCTGGTGTGATTCCCGAGTACGTACCGGAAGTGACCAGTGTGACCGGTGGGCGTCCGCAGCTCCGCCAGACGCCGCTAGGCCGCTTTTCCTTTCGCCACCTCAAGACCGATCTGCTCTACGGCTATCAACACGTGGAGTTGGCGCATGGCCAGTCGGCTTTTGTCGCCGCGCCGGAAAAGGCTCTGCTCGATCTGATCTATCTACAGCCGAATGGCGATGCACCTACCTATATCAATGAGCTGCGCCTCGGCTGGGGGAGCCTCGACCTAGCGGAGATGGATAGATTGGCTGCTATCGCCGCCCGCCCCAAATTGCTGAGAGCCGTGCAGTGCGTCCGCGCACTTGCCGAAGACGAGACGTTGGGCTACGAGCAGCTATGAAGGATCACCTGTTTCAACTAGTGCAGCCGCGCGATCCCTCTCAAGGACGCACCATTCTCCGACACACCTCGACAGCCCACACCTC
>JAPOYQ010000449.1 GCA_026706505.1 Gemmatimonadota bacterium | reverse complement strand
GCGGCGTCAATGCCCCATCTATCATCGCTGCTAGAGAACCCCGCGCGGAATCGGTCTCTACCGTGGCCGTGGCGTCCATCTGCAAAGGTCGCGGCAACTTCAGCCCCAAGGCAAACGAGGC
This sequence comes from Gemmatimonadota bacterium, assembly GCA_026706505.1. The sequence continues at coordinate 3,120 of JAPOYQ010000449.1, read as the reverse complement.
GTGCAGGTCGGACCTTAGACTGTCGCCAGCGCCCACGGCCCGGATCTCCCCGCGGTCAATGCGGTGTGGACTGAGCGCGAGATCTAACGTTAGCGAGCGCAGCGGCACGCCCTGCAAGTCGGACAAGGCCAGCTCTAAGTGCGCCGAGGTGTCCGCTACTGCGCGATACGCGCCGTGCCAGTCCTGCGCCACGATCCGCGTTTCGCCCAACTGCCAATCGAGCGCACCGGCTTTCGCGTTGAGGTTGGGGAGGAAGGCGAGGGGTAGCTCGATGTCCGTGGCTGCGGCAGTTGAATCGGCCTCGGTGCCTGGCTCGATCCGCACCTTGGGTGCCTGTATATCGACTTCCCAAGACCACGGCCACGCGGTGATGTACTCGGCATTGACGGTCGCCCCTAGCGCGGGGTTTTTGCAGTACACGTCGGAAAAGGAAAACGCGTAGAGCAAGCCTCCCCGGCGACTGCCGATGGAGACCTGCCATCCCCCAACTCCGCGCTCTAACAGGTACGCGAGTGCGGCAGGCCCTATGGGCGTGACCGCGACGAGGACGAGGACAGCAGCCAAAACGGCCGCCGCCCCGAGCAGCTTCCTCTTCATTCGGATTTGAGGCGGGTCAGAGCCTTGGACACGTGGAAGAGCGAGTCGGGCAGCGGTGCGTACGCCATGGTCTTGATTTTGCGGTCTAAGCGGAATACTTGGCTGGGCTTTTCTTTTCCGGGGAGCTTAACTGCGGCTGTCAAGGTCGAGCGCAGCGCGAAACCTTTGAGTTCCTCGGCGTTCTCTAATTCGTCGCTCAGGGCTTCGTGGTCTTCCAGCCCTTCCAGTCCTCCGCCGATTAGCGACGGATAGGACGTGCTGGCGTCCTGCAAGGCTATAAACGCTGTGATCTCCTGAAAGCCGGGGAAATCCTTGGCAATGCAGGCATCGTACGTATAGCGGTTTTCGCGTCGCAGCTCTTGGGTTTTGGGGTCAAGGTAGCGGGCGCGCATCTGCGCGACGACCCGCCGACAGGGAATTCCAGCGATGCGCTCTGTGTCTCCCGGCACCTTGACCGCAAGGGCTCTCTGCGGCCCGCCGGGAGCGGCTTCCGGCTTGGCAACAGCCTTGCGCGCCGGAGGGGTTTTCTGCTGGACGAAGGTCTGTGCCGTCAGGTCGATTTCGTACACTTGCGCTTGGTCCAACCGCAAGATAGTGCTGGTATTGAGGGACTGGCCCTGCCGTCGGAGGGCCTTGGCCATTTTTGCGTCGGCCTCAATTAGCTGCTCGACCCGCTGGCTCTTGCCCTTGATGTAGATTTTGTTGGTCGTTTTGCGCGCTCCAGTTTTGTCCTTGCCAAAGCCTCGATTGACGACCTCTTCCTCGAAATACACATCGGCACCAACGCTCGCTGCGCTGACGAGCAATGCACATAAGAGCAAAATCATGCGCGCACTCTCCTGTGGTAGGGTAGAAGACGTGTGCCATATAGAACACATAGGATAGAGAAAAGTGTCCCCTTTTATTAGACGATAATAGAAACATAATATAGTGAAACGCAGTCGCTATCCCATAAACAAAAGGCCCCTGCCCGCAAAGGGCGAGGGGCCTCGAATTTCCCGCTGCGCCTGCTGTTATTCGTCTGAACCGCGCATGAGCAAAAAACCCACTAGCTGTAGCACGGCGGTCGCGGCGGCTGCCACATAGGTCATGGCCGCGGCATTGAGCACCCGCCGGGCCGAGCGCACCTCGTCGTTGGCTAGGTAGCCCTGCGAGAGGATGGCCATGGCCCGCGAGCTGGCGTTGAACTCCACCGGCAGGGTGACGAGTTGGAATAGGACCGCGCCAGCGAAGAACATGATGCCGATAGTCATCAGGCCGGTGAACTGGAAGAGCATCCCCGCTATAATCAGGGGAAAGCCCAGAGACGATCCCACGTTGGCGATGGGCAGGATCGAGTGCCGCAGGTTGAGCGGCACGTAGCCTTGGGCGTGTTGGATCGCGTGGCCGACCTCGTGCGCTGCCACGGCCAAGCCGGCTAGATGGTGCCCGTGGAAGTTGTCCGAAGAGAGGCGCACGGCTTTGGCGCGGGGATCGTAGTGGTCGGAAAGCATCCCTCTCGTCTCCTCGACAGACACGTCGTAGATGCGTTGCTGGTGCAGGATGCGCCGCGCGGTCTCAGCGCCCGAAAGCTGTGCGGCCGAAGCCACTTGGCTGTACTTGTTGAAGGCGCTGCGGACCCGCATCTGGGCCCAAGCGACCAAGATCATCGGTATAAAGAAAAACGGATTGAAAAGAAACGAAAACATCTCCTCATCTCCTCAGTATGCGAAGGGCTTCTATATGAGACGCTAAAGGGAGGCCCCGAGTTTCTAGCAGAATAACGAAAGCACCCGAAAATCGCAAGAAAAGGGCTCATACTTTCTCTTCAGCTTCAGCGGGCATGAAGAGGGCCGGAGGCACAGCGACGCCAGCCGAAACGATCATTTTTAGGGCCTCTTCAACGCGGAGTTCGGTGGGGCGCAATTGTTCGGGCGGCACGATGAGCATGAAGCCGGTGGTGGGATTGGGCGCGGTGGGCACGAAGATGCTGTGCGATGGTGTTGCTTCGTCCTCGCGGGGGACGTTGCCGGCCAAAAAGCCCAAAGTCCACATCCCGATGCGCGGGTACTCGACGAGCACGACTTTCTCGAAACCGGCCTTGCCCGGGGAGGTCAGCGACTCCATGAGCTGCTGGATGGGTGCGTAGATCGTGCGCACTAACGGCAGACCCTCTAGGGCTTCGCGTGCGAATTGCCACAGGCTGCGGCCCACCACGTTGGTGGCGAGCGCGCCGACGACCCACAGGATGATAAAGGTCAGCACAAAGCCCAAGCCGGGGATGTGGAAGTCGGGATCGTCGACGAACGGCCTAGCCATTTGGCGAATCAACGGCGCGGAGAAACCGTCGGCCCAGTCGAACAGGAACTTGAGCACCCAGCCGGTAACCCACAGGGGCACGATGATCGTCAGGCCGGCAATTATCGTGCGCCGAAGCCGCTGTAGTCGAGTGGGGCTTCGGCGCAGAGGCATATCACTCATAGCGTAAATTACCTTTATACATGTACATTGGCATTTTTTGAATATCCAATTGGTTAAAAATAC
>JAPOYQ010000297.1 GCA_026706505.1 Gemmatimonadota bacterium | reverse complement strand
CACCATGCAGGATCTGGATGCTGCCTTGGCCGACGATGGTTCGGAACGCGTCGGGGTGTTCCTAACCAACGCGCTCACCGGTTGGGAACCCACAGACAAGGAAAAACAGGTCGTGACTTTCCCGGAACTTAAGGAAGAGCGCGACAAGGCCAACAAGGTCAAGCGCGAACGTCCGATCCTGGTGATCTTGGGAAATCCACCCTACAACGGCTTCGCGGGCGTGGCCATGGAGGAAGAACGGGAGCTATCGACGGCCTACCGCACGACGAAAAAAGTGCGCCGCCCACAAGGCCAGGGCCTGAACGACTTGTACGTGCGCTTTTTCCGCATGGCCGAACGGCGTATCGCTGAGAAGACCGGCCAGGGCGTGGTCTGCTTCATCTCGAATTACTCATGGCTGGACGGCCTGTCGTTCACAGGCATGCGCGAACGCTACCTGGAAGCATTCGACACAATCCGCATCGACAACCTTCACGGCGATCGGATCATCTCGGAATACACGCCGGACGGACGCACGAGCGAGACAGTCTTCGCAGTCAGAGGCAAGTCGCCAGGCATTCGAATAGGCACGAGCATCACGATGCTCAGCAAGTCGGGCGACGGCAATGATTCCGATGCCGTAAATTCGGTCCGTTACCGCGATTTCCATGAAGCAAAAGCCGAGGAACGTCGCCGAGTGCTGCTGAGTGCACTCGATGCGAATGATCTGGATAGCGGATATGCAACTCTGATACCCGAACCGCGAATCGGCTTACCCTTCAAGCCCGTGGCTGTTAGCGATGAGTGGTTCGACTGGCCGTCGCTGCCCGATCTGTTCCCCGTGTCCTTCCCTGGCGTCAAGACAAGCCGCGACTCGTTTCTCGTGGACATCGACCAGAATCTCCTGCAGGCGCGAATCACGGATTATTTCAACGAAGAAGTGAGCCACGAGGAAATCGGGCGGCGCTATCCGTCGGTAATGAAGACTACGGCGCGCTTTGGTGCTGTCAAGGTGCGGGAAGGGCTGCTTGCGCGGGGCAGGATGGACTTGAATACGCCGAACGCGTCCGAAGTCGCTGGTGCCAAACGCACTGTTGATGCCGAAGCGCCCGAAGGCAATGGCGTCGAACCTGGCACCGAGGTCGCTGGTCCAAACGGCCTTCCAAGCGTCGAGTCCGTGATTGTTCGTTTCGCTTACCGGCCTTTCGACAACCGCTGGCTGTACTGGGAGCGTGATACGAAACTGCTGGACGAGAAGCGCTCCGATTACAAGCCGCACGTGTTCGACGGGAACCTATGGCTGTCAGCGGCCCAACATCTCCGGAAGGGCGCGGACGAACCGCAGACTTGTTTCACGGAGAGTATGGCGGCTCTGCACCTCATAGAGCGGGGCGCCAACATGTTTCCGGTCTGGCTGCAAGACGACGGCGTGAGAGCGGTGGATGGGATGCCGAATCAGCGCGCCAATCTTCTGCTGCCGCGGAGAAATACCTCGCGGCGGCAGGCGCCACAGTCGAAGACCTGTTCTATCACGCGCTGGCGGTGATGCACGATCCGGCGTACGGCGAGGCCAACTCCGGCGCTCTAAGCATGGAATGGCCCCGCATCCCGGTTCCCGGCTGGCCGGACGGCAAAGCAAGCGACGCCGCTATACAACTCAAGCAATCAGCGGCGCGGGGAAGGCAGCTCGCGCAGCTGCTCGATCCCCAAACACCCGTGCCTGGCGTAACGGAAGGAACGCTTCGCCCGGAACTGGCCGCCGTCGCCGAGCCCGCCACGATTAACGAACGCAACATGACGGACGACGACTACACAGTCTCCGCGGGCTGGGGGCACTTCGGCGCAAGCAAGGCGGTCATGCCCGGCCAGGGCCAAATCACCGAGCGCGACTACACCCCTGAAGAATGCGCCGCACTCGGTGACGTATCGCATGCACTTGGCGACTTCACCTTCGATATCTACCTCAATGACCGTGCCTTCTGGCGCAATGTCCCCGCCGCCGTATGGCACTACAAACTCGGCGGCTACCAGGTCCTCAAGAAGTGGCTCTCCTACCGCGAACACGCCATCCTCAACCGCCCCCTCACCCCCGAAGAGGCCCACTATTTCACAAACACCGCCCGTCGCATAGCCGCTATTCTGCTAATGACCCACCGGGGAACAATTTCGTGAATTCATTACGCGCTTGGCATAGCCGTTTGGATCGGAGATTGACCAAGAAGGCCTGGGCTCGATTTGCTTGGTATGCCCTATTGGGACTGGTGTTCGCAGGATCTCTCGGGCTTCTCTACTGGGACCAATTGAGCGCATGGGAATCCGAAAGCGCGACAATACGAAATTTCGCGATTGTCGTATTTGCTCCGATCGGTCTGGCCTTGGCAATTTGGCGTGGAGCCGTCGCGGACCGGCAGACTGATACTGCGCAATACAGTCTGCTGAACGAGCGCTACCAGCAGGGTGCCGAAATGCTTGGCAACGAACTCCTATCGGTTCGACTCGGCGGAATATACGCGCTGCAAGCGTTGGCAATGGAGCACCCGAAGCATTATCACGTCAAGGTGACGCAACTACTTTGCGCCTATGTGCGGTATCCGCCTCAAGACAAGAATGTCAGAATCGCATCAGCTTTTCCGCCGGAAGATATTCGAGCCGCTTTGCTGGCGATAGGCGAACGCGACGACACTCGCATTGCAATCGAACATGAAGTGAAGTTCGTCCCCAGTCTCGTTGGCGCAGACCTAAGAAAGCAAGTTCTCCATAACTTGAATTTTTCAGGTACGCAGTTCTACGGGGCGAACCTGAAAGGCGCATTTCTTGGCAAGACCAATTTCGGTGGAGCAGATTTCATTGCCGCTAGCCCGTCAGAAGCCAAGATACTGGGAGCAAATTTTTCCAACGCGAAGCTGTTGGATGCGGACCTTTCCAACGCCAGCGCCATTGGTTCTGATTTCTCAAATGCAGATATGTCTAACGGCAACTTTACCGGAACGGATTTCGCCGGCGCCATACTAACCAATGCAAACCTGACAGGTGCAAATCTCGCGGGCGCGGTCTTTTGCAAGGATGGCCTTTGGGCGGAAGGGCTAACCCAAGATCAAATCACCTTTGCAATGGCAAATCCTGAGGACAGGCAACCGATCTTTGATGGACTGCAAGACGCAGGGACAGGCGAACCGATCAGTTGGGACAAGCCACCGGCAGTAAAGCAAGAAGATTGAGTGCATCGTACGGGATAAAGCCTAGTGTTCGGGCATTACGCCTCC
>JAPOYQ010000614.1:1254-3244 GCA_026706505.1 Gemmatimonadota bacterium | reverse complement strand
CATCATCCGCGCCTGTAAGTGCCTCAGTTCGACGAAGACTAAGGCGTCGAGCTCTTGCTCCTTCCTGAGGACGGCCTGTACCGAGTCTTGGTGGACGCTCGTCGAGTCGAGTCGAATATCCTTGAGCTGGTAGGTGATTTCGTCTTGGTTCATTACCTCGGTTTTGGGCATGTTGCCGAGGCTCCGGACCACGGCGTTGGACAGACGCGCCATGACCTTCTCGATGTCCAACTCCCGAAAAGGTTCGATGTTGGTCGCGCAAACGACGCCGATGTGATCGACGTCCGCGAGAAAGGGGCGCAAGACCGGGTCGGGTTGCGACGGAGCGCGGAATTCGACGCGCGTGAAAGCAGCGCGGCCGCCGCAACCGACTAGGCCAATGAGCAGGGCGAGAGCAGTAGCGCGGATCAAAAGCTCCGTCCAAAGCTAAAGTGGAACTCGAAGTCCGAGAAGTTGCCTTGCAGGTCCATCTGCCTAGCGAATTCAAAGTTCATCGGCAATAAGAAGTACACCAAGAGGCCGAAGCCGACGCTGGCGTGCACCTGCCGTGGGGAGGACGTGAGTGCGGCGTGTGGGTTGCGGAAGGGCCACAGGTCGATTGCATCGCCCTTGTCCCAGGCCATGCCCATATCCACAAACAGGCTGCCGTCAACCGCCGGAATCAAGAAGGTGCCGGGCCAGCCAAAGAGAATGCCGCGCACAAAGGGGACGCGCAACTCGGCATTAGTCAACAGAACCCGGCTGCCAGAGAAAGCCGAGAACTTATAGCCGCGCAGTGGGCCGGTATTGAGGTTGAAGCCCGTGTAAAAAGGCAAGTACCAAGTCGGCCCTCCTAGGTTGTATTCGAGGGCATTGCGGCCCAAAGACCCCACGCCATAGGCTCTCAGGCCCAGCACTGACCAACGCCCCAGCCGCAAGTAGTGACGATAGTCCAATTCGAGGTGCGAAAAAGAACGCGTAGCCGACCCGAGATCGAGCGTGCGCCCTACCGAGAGGAAGTAACGCTTGCCGGCGGTGGCACCCAAAAGGCCATAGGTAATTGAGTCGTGAACGTATGCAGCCTTGAACAGATGAGTACTACTAGCAACAGCAGTAGAATCTGCTTCGTAGAAGGGACTGACCTGTTCTTCTTGCTCGGCGACATAGGTATAGCTCAGGTCGAGGCGACGGTAGAGGTCGAGCGGATAGCTGGCGTTGGCTAAGGCTCCTCGCTGCTGGAGGCGGCTAATGCCCCGAGTCGGGGGGCGACCTGGGACGAGGAAGTTGCGGTCGTTGATGAAGTACTGGTTCCAATTAAAAATGGATACGCGATACGTGGGTCGCTTGCCGTAGTATTTGTAGCTGGCGGCAAAGTTGAAGTCGTTGCTGATGTCCTGCGCGGCTACGTAATCTGTAGCCAAGACCAGCGAGTGATTGCCCAGAAGGTCGCTCATGCTTAGCTGGGCAATCGACGATAAGAACCCATCGAAATAGCCCATTTGCACGGAGATGCCGTCGAATTCGAGCTTGGGAGTGTAGCGGCGGCGGCGCAGTTCCAATTCGTCGTCGCCGTCGTCGGCAGCGAGTTGAACGGTGGTTTGCGGCTCTTGGGATTCGGTGGGCGACAACAAGCCGCTGGCCCCGGCTAGGAGCACGGCGTCGTCCGGGAGTTCCGGGTTCTTCGAGGCCGAGGCCTGCCCTAGGTCTGGGGTGCCGCCTTGGTCGGAGAGCACAGCGTCGCCTTCTACCACGGGTCGCACCGAGGGCATCTCTATGGCTAGGGTCTCGGTGGCTGGTGGCTCTGCTTCGACTGGTGGCTCTGCTTCGACTGGCGGTGGTGCTTTGGCTGGCGGTACGGTTTCGGCCACGCGCGCCAGTAACTGTGCGTCTTTGCGCTTGACATCGGGCCATTCGGGCATGGCCATCCGGTAGAGATGGCTGCGGCCCTTGAAGTAGGTGTTGAACACGATCTGACGCCCATCGGGCGAAAGGGCGGGATTCATAATACCGC
>JAPOYQ010000614.1:0-1244 GCA_026706505.1 Gemmatimonadota bacterium | reverse complement strand
CTGGTGACGGGCTCATCTGACCTTCCCGTGGCGACCGTCCGCGCGCGGGCGGTGTTCAGCCATACCGCGCCATGAACACGATCTGACGCCCATCGGGCGAAAGGGCGGGATTCATAATACCGCTGAGGCTGCGGGTCAGGCGGAATTCGTGGCCCTCGTCGAGGTGATAGACGAAGAGGTCGTTGATCTTGTCACGGGTGGAGACGAAGAGCAGCTTGTTGCCTTCGGGCAGCCACTGGGGCCACAGATCGTCAGTGGGGCTAGATATGACCGCATGTGCTGTGCCCTCGGTTAGATCGTAAATTTTGATGTCGAACTGGTTGCGGTACTTGGTGCTAAAGGCGATGTGTTGGCCATCGGGCGACCAGTTCGGATAATCTTCGCGCTCGGGCGTGCCCGTGAGTTGGCGCCGCTCGCCGGTCTGCACGTCAATGATGTAGAGATCGCTCTGGCCCTGTCCGGTGCCGATAAAAGCGAGTTGGCGGCTGTTGGGGGACCAGGTTAGGCTCTCGACGAGATCCATATCGGGCATAGACAGGGTCTGCATGAGTTCCTTGTCGTAGAGATCCCACAGCATGATGCGGTCGCGGGGGCCTTCTTTGGCGACAAAGGCGATAGTCTGACCGTCCTGTGCCCAAGCCACGGTGCCGCTGCCGATGCTGAGGTGATCGTAGTCGGCGGCGCGCATGCTCTCGGTGACGCGCTCGACGAGCGAGGCATCGCGCAGGCGGATGATGTCCACGTGCTGTTCGATCCCGTCTGAGGAATGGACGGCTAGCATGTCGCCACTAAGCGACCAGCAGGCGCTGGAGAAGCTGAGGATGTCCTCGTCGTCACCTATTTTCTCGGCGAATTCAGAGGTGTAGTCGCGCGTCTGCAAGAGGGGCCAGTAGGATTTGCGCATCTGGGCCGACCAGCGCTCGTCGAGGGTTTTCAAGTCCATGCCGATCAGGCGATCCATGAGCTTGTCGGTGTCGTGCTGGCTGTCCCACGGGGGGAGGATGCGGCTGATTTTTTCGGGGCCGTACTGCTCGGCAATGTACTCCATGAGCGCGTGGCTCTGCTTGTATGCGAGGAATACATTGCCTTGGCCCCAAGCCTGATTCATGGTTTCGAGAGGGATGAGGCCATCGGTGAGCACGGCGTCGCGGAGGACCATCTCATCGACGGTGTTGCGGCCCGGGGTGGTGTATTCGGCCATGCCCTCCATGAGCCAAGTGGGCGGCTGGGCGATCGGGCTGGTG
>JAPOYQ010000793.1:2207-3255 GCA_026706505.1 Gemmatimonadota bacterium | reverse complement strand
CCTGCGTGTGACCGTCACTCAAGCTGACGGCTCAGAACTCGCTCGCCTTGTTGGTATCGATCAGAGCAGCCGTCAGACACTTGAGAGGGTTCTCGATGACGTACTTGAAAGGCTCTCGGAAGTAACCGGTTCCCAGCGGCGGGCTGACCACGCTCTCCTTGCACTGCTAGGTGAGCGGATGCTGTCGACAGGACGAACCGAGGAAGGTGCGGGCACAACTGAAGCCGGCCCCCAACAAGTGGAGGAGGCACAATTTGCCTGAGAAGATCCGGCACATCTGCGGCATCTCGGGAGGTAAAGACTCCAGCGCGCTAGCGGTGTACCTGAAAGACCGGGTGCCCGATATGGAGTACTTCTTCTGCGACACCGGGGCGGAGCTGCCAGAGACGTACGAGTTCCTAACCCGGCTAGAGGTGATTTTGGCCAAGCCAATTGCCCGGCTGAATGCTGATCGAGGATTCGACCACTGGTTCGAGATCTTCAGAGGTGCCCTACCATCGCCCCAGATGCGCTGGTGTACCAAGAACATGAAGATAAAGCCTCTTGAGAAGTGGATCGGCGACGATCCGGCAATCTCCTATGTCGCCATTCGATCCGACGAAGCCAATCGCAAGGGATACGTCTCCACCAAGCCGAATATCGAGAGCCGCTTCCCATTCGTCGAAGATGGCATCGACCACCCCGGCGTGATGCGGATACTCGATGACGCAGGGATCGGACTCCCCGCCTACTACGAGTGGCGAACACGCTCGGGGTGCTACTTCTGCTTCTACCAGCGAAAAGCGGAATGGATCGGCCTCGCCGACCGCCACCCTGAATTGTTTGAGCGAGCCGTCGCCATCGAGCAGAAGGTCCTCCAGGACGCAGGAGTAGACGGCGATGCGGACTTCGGCGAACAGGCCATGAAAGGCCGCCAGTACACCTGGTCGGGCGGCGAGACCCTCGTGCAACTCCGCGCCCGTCGAGACGAAATCCTCGAACGCCACGAATCTGCCATTGCCCGCACCGCCAGCACCAGGCCAAACCTCCCCTTGGTGGATGCCTTGGC
>JAPOYQ010000793.1:0-2197 GCA_026706505.1 Gemmatimonadota bacterium | reverse complement strand
ATGCGCTCATCGACCTTGCGATGGTGCGGCGCGTGGTGGATGCCTTGGCCGACGTACTGAACGAGGACGACGACACAACCCCTTGCACAGTGTGCGCTCTCTGACGTGGTGGCCGGGCAATCAGTGTCGCGGCTGAGATGCCTAGACGACCGGAAGCCAACCTGGCGGCGGCCCGACGACGAGGTTGTCGAAGATGTGATCGTTCCTGCGCTACAGGTATCAGATCGATTCGAATGCATGGTCGGCTACTTCGGGGGTGCCGCGTTGCGGGAGTTGTCACATGGGTTGGCGGCGTACATCCTGCGAAGCGATCAGCCACTGCGCCTACTTGTCAGTCCCGTGCTGTCCGAGGCCGACCAGGAAGCGATCCGCCTGGGCGTGAGGACACCCCCTGATGCCCTCACGGACGCGATCAAGACTGCTTTCACCGACGAAACGGCGCTTGCCAGCGCGCTAGCGCAACATACGCAACAGTGCTTGGCTTACTTGCTCGCCACGCGCCGACTGCAAATGAAGATTGTGCTGGTGCAGGATGCTACGTTCCATCTAAAGGAGTGGATTTTTCAAGCCGGCAAAGACGTAGCTGTACTTTCAGGGTCAGCGAACTTCACTGGCCAAGCTCTCTTGGGAAATGTCGAGAGGCTAAATCTCCATCGCAGCTGGCGTGATGGAGATAGCGAAACCGCTTGTCGCGATGCCGTTGACGAATTCGAGGCCTACTGGACGAACTCTAAGCCCCACGCGGTTGCTGTCGATCTTCCACTAGCACTGCAAGAGGACTTGATCGAGTCTTACGACACAAGTCGGCCTCCAACCGAGGCTGACTATCGCAAAGCCCTCGAACTGGAAGGAAGGGTGTACAGGAGCGACCTTGGAAGCTCGGTCGAAGCCAGCGTCAACCTTGATCGATTCGCTCCCCCTTCTGATCTTGTTTGGGAGGCAGGGCCATTCTCTCATCAGGGAAAAGCAGTATTCGGGTGGGAAGGTGCCGGGCGACAAGGGATCCTGGCAATGGCCACTGGTTCGGGGAAGACCATCACAGCTCTTCTCTGCGCTTGGCGGCTTTGGCGTGAACTACGTCGCTTGGTGGTGGTCGTGGCCGCACCAACTCTCCCCCTCATCGCACAGTGGGCGGATGAATGTCAGAACTTCGCTCTTACGCCGTATGTTGCCGGCAGCCACAACAGAAGAAGGCGTCTCAGAGAGATTGACGAGCGACTCCAACGCATTGAGCGGGGTAATCGTGGGGTTGAGGTCCTTATCGTGACCAACAACTTCTTGAATGACTCTGAGTTTCGCGAGCTAATCGACCGTTTCCAAGGCCCACTAATGCTGATCGCTGATGAGGTGCACAATCTCGGGACCGACGCCTTTCTCAACACACCGCCCATTCCGCCTCGGTCTGTCAGCTACTCCGGAAAGGCAATACGAACCTGAAGTGTCGGATCGGTTGGTGGAGTACTTCGGCAACGTCGTATTCGAGTTCAGCCTTGCCGATTCGATCGGCGTCTGTCTTGTGCCCTACGACTACCACCTGCACCTAGTCGAGCTCAGCCACCACGAACTCGAGGACTACAGGCACCTGAGCGATCGGATTCGACGCCTCAGGCTCGCTGCAGGACGAGATCCAAGCACAGAGGACGAGGAGCGACTCCAACTACTCCGGATCCCACGATGGTTGATCTTGGAAGCTGCGAAAGGGAAGCTAGAAGTCCTCGAATCGCTGCTCCTGCAAGGCTCAACAGGGCAAGTTCAGCACACGCTCGTCTACGCAACGGACAAGGACCCCGGGCAGCTTGACGCCGTGAACGACATCATCCGGTCGACTGGGTTGAGATTCCATCAGATCACCGCCCAGGAGACAGGAAACGCCAAACTAGTTGACGCTGTGCTAGATGCCTTTAGAAGTGGAGGGCTCAAAGTTCTCACAGCCAAGCGAGTTCTTGACGAAGGATTGAATGTCCCGGAAATCTCGACAGCGATCATCCTCGCGAGCACAACCGTCGAGCGACAGTGGGTACAGCGCCGCGGTCGGGTCTTGCGCATGTGTGCGGCGATAGGCAAGGAATACGCCACGATCCACGACTTTCTGGTCCTCCCACCGCCGGGGGAACCCAGAGACGACGACATCAGAATCTTGATCGGCGGCGAACTCGCAAGGTGCGACGAATTCGCGAATCTCGCTCGGAACCGTGCC
>JAPOYQ010000146.1 GCA_026706505.1 Gemmatimonadota bacterium | reverse complement strand
AAGTTCTTCCGCCTCGCCCCAGGCCGCGAAGTGCGCCTGCGCTACGCCTACTTCATCACCTGCACCGAGGTCATCAAAGACGACAACGGCGAGATCGTCGAACTGCGCTGCACGTACGACCCGGCCACGCGCGGCGGCAACGCACCCGATGGCCGCAAGGTCAAGGCCACCCTGCACTGGGTCTCAGTCCCGCACGCGGTCCCAGCCGAGGTGCGGCTCTACGACCGGCTCTTCAAAGTCGAAAAACCACTCGAAGCTCCGCCTGGGGGCACTTGGCTGGACAACCTCAACCCGGACGCGCTCACAGTCCTCAACCCCTGCTATCTAGAGCCGTCCCTCGCCGACATGGCCCCGGGAGACTCCTGCCAGTTTGAGCGACTCGGCTACTTCTGCGCTGACCGCGAGGACCACGCACCGGACGCGCCCGTCTTCAACCGCACCGTCACCTTGCGCGACACTTGGGCGCGGATGCAGAAGGGCTAGCCACACCCACCGCCGCGCATGCGGATCTCGCGCCTCCTATCGGCCCTGCTACTCTCGGCACCCGTTGCCGCCGAAGAGGTCGTCGTGCCGGCCGGCCCCTTCACCATGGGCATCGACCACCCGCGAGCCACCGACGAAAAGCCCAGCCGCCAAGTCTATCTGAGCGCCTTTTCCATAGACCGCTACGAGGTCACCAACGCCCGCTTCGCCGCCTTTGTCGCGGCCACCGGCTACCAGACCGAGGCTGAAAAACTTGGGGCCGAAAAAGCCGATAGCATCAGTTGGCGTCAGCCCCACGGCCCCGGCTCAGCGGCCGACCCAAGCCACCCGGTCGTCTATGTTAGCTGGCAAGATGCCCACGCGTACTGCACCTGGCGCGGCGGACGGCTTCCCACTGAAGCCGAGTGGGAAAAAAGCGCGCGCGGCAGCGACGGCCGGCTCTGGCCCTGGGGCACGGCTTTTGCGACAGGACGCGCCAATCTCTGGGGCGCGGAAGACGGGTACGAACAACTAGCACCAGTCGGCTCTTTTCCAGCAGGAGCCAGCCCATACGGCATACTCGACATGGCCGGTAACGTCTGGGAGTGGTGCACCGACTGGTATGACGCCAACTACTATACCACCGGCCCGACCAAAGACCCGCAAGGACCAGAGACCGGCCGCTTCAAGGTTCTGCGCGGCGGCTCGTGGATCAACCCGGGACCGGTGCTGCGCAGCATCAACCGCTTCGAGGTTTTGCCCGTAGAGCGCAGCCCCTATATCGGCTTCCGCTGCGCCCGTTCCCATGCGCCCTAGTACTTGTGCCCACTACGCCCTGCTGGCCTTGGCCGCCTGTACCTCTGCACCAGACCTCACCCCGGTGCGCTTCACCGACGTTACCGCAGCGTGCGGCTTGGATTTCCGCATGCACTCGGGTGGCCGGGTCAAAAACTACATCATTGAGGCCAAAGGCGGAGGTGGAGCCTTCCTCGACTACGACGGCGATGGCTGGCTCGACATCTACTTGGTCAACGGCTCGCGACTGGAAGGCTATCCCGACCCAGCCACGGCCCCGACTAACGCCCTCTACCGCAACATGGGCGACGGCACCTTTGCGAACTACACCCGCACGGCTGGGGTCGGCGATACAGGTTGGGGCATGGGGTGCGCCGCGGCCGACTACGACCAAGACGGTGACCTCGATCTCTACGTGACCAATTACGGCCCCAACGTCCTCTACCGGAACGAGGGCAATGGCCAATTCCGCGACGTCGGCCAAGCCGCCGGCGTCGATCTGGCGGGCTGGAGCACGGGTGCTAGCTTCGGCGACTACGACGGGGACGGCGACCCAGACCTCTACGTAGCCCAGTACTTGCACTTTGTGCCCGAGCGCGTTCCTCCCCGGGCCGGCATGTGGAAGGGAGTCCTAGTCTTCGCTGGACCACTCGGCCTCCCTGGGGCGCAGGATGTTCTCTACCGGAACGAGGGCAATGGCCAATTCCGCGACGTCACCCGCCAAGCCAAGGCCGGCCAATTCGTGCCCACCTACGGTCTGAGCGCCCTTTTTTGCGACTACGACAACGACGGAGACCCAGATCTCTATGTGGCCAATGACTCGGCACCCAATTTTCTCTACCGGAACGAGGGCAATGGCCAATTCCGCGACGTCGGCGTGGAGGCCGGAGCCGCCCTCAGTGCCGAAGGGGGCGCACAGGCTGGCATGGGCATCGCTTATGGGGACTACGATGGCGATGGCGATGGCGACTTGTTGGTCACTCACTTTGAGGACGACTACAACACCCTCTATAGCAACCAAGGCAACGGCCGTTTCGCAGTGGCCAGCGCCGCGGCCGGCCTCGCCGAGCCGAGCCTGCCGCACTTATCCTTTGGCACGTGCTTTCTAGACTACGACAACGACCAAGACCAAGACCTGTTTGTGGCCAACGGACACGTCTATCCCCAGATCCGGCACCTTGCGCCCGATGGCTACGCCGAACCTAATCAGCTTTTTGCCAATCAGGGTCCAGCCAGTGCCTACCGCTTCGCAGAAATCGCAGCCGGGGACGTGAGCCGCCCCGCCGTCAGTCGCGGTGCCGCCAAGGGGGACTACGACAACGATGGCGATGTAGATATTCTGGTCTTCAACCTCGACGGGCCACCGCAACTTTTGCGCAACGACGGCGGCAACCAGCGCAACTGGCTGAGCCTGCGCGTGGTCGGGGGCGGCCTAGGGGCGAAAGTCGTCATCGCCAGCGGCGGAGTCGAGCAGACCGCGGAGATTGTCAGCGGCGGCAGCTTCCTTTCACACAGCGATGGGCGCGTCCACTTTGGTTTGGGGTTCAATAAGACAGCCGATTGGATCGAAATTCGCTGGCCCTCGGGCCGCGTCCAGCGCCTCGAGGACGTAGCCGCCAACCAGTTCTTAACAGTAGAAGAGCCAGGGCCTTAATTCCGCCTATTGCTTTCGCAGCCGCTCTCGCACCTGCGCTAAATAGTGCCGGGCCTGCTCGTGGTCGGGATCGGCCACAAGCACCCGGGCAAAAGCTCGTGCCGCCTCGTTTAGCTTCCCTTGGCGAATGCAGACCACGCCCACGCCATTCCACGCGCCAGCATTTTCCGGGTCCAAGATCAGCATCTGCTCGAATGCCTTCAGTGCCTCAGACCACTCGCCCCGTTGCAGATGGACTCCGCCCAAATTGTACCAAGCCTTCAGATAGGCCGGTTCAAGGGCGACGGCCTGCTCATATGAATGGAGAGCCTCGTCCCAAGCACCCTGCTTGACCTGCAAAAGCCCCAG
>JAPOYQ010000462.1 GCA_026706505.1 Gemmatimonadota bacterium | reverse complement strand
GGATGTCGGCAAGCGTCACGTCCCCGTCAAGCTTGTCGCCTGCGCCCCGGTACACCAGGCGGTCGAGGTTGGCGTCGATGCCCACCACGGCCGCATCGACCCAATCATCGTCCATGACGCCCTCGACCAACAGGAAGCCTTGGGTGTCAAACGCCCAGCGCTCGGCATGATCATCTCGGCGTTCGAACTCGAGGGCAGAAGAGGCCCTCTGCGCCGCGTCGGCATCGTCGGCGGAGGTGAGCCAGGTGGTAGTGCCGTCCGATAGGAGCAGGCGACGCGAGTCGCCGCCCGCCAGCACGGTTTGCTCGGCCTCGCCCAGCCCTTCCGCCCATGCGGGCAGGGGCTGCTTGTCCTGCTGGTCAGGTGGTCCGTGTGGCCGAGCCGTGCGCGAGATGAAATTTACCACGAGTAGCTCGCCCTCATCACCCTGCGGGCAGACCCCGTGCAGCGCGCTGGCGGCGCACAGCAGCACGTCGCCCGCCGCCAGCGCCGGGCGCTCGGCGAAGCGGCTGGAGGATGGAAGCGGTGGGGCAGGCAGCCCGCTCTTGTGCGAGGAGGGCACGACCACCAGCGGACACTTACCTTCTGCGGAATCCGTGAGGGCGATGGCCACCACCAGCCCTTGGCACTGCCGGATGCGGACCTCTTCCCAGGCGCCGCCGGCCCGCTGGAGCATAGTTCCGTCGGCGTTGCGGCCATTCCACCCCGCTAGGTTGATGTACGCCCGGTCCAGCGTGTGCGCCCCGCCTTCCAGTGGCAGCGAGGCTTCGTCGTACTCTCCTACGGCGGCGGCAGGGACGAGCCTCGCAGGGCCGTCCTGGCGAAAGCCATCGCCGCACAGCTCGCGCACGTAGCGTCCGACGGCACCGACCTCGCTGCAGAGATCGCCCAGCCCATCGCCGCTGTTGCGGCACGCGGACAGCTCGGCCTGGCTGAGGAGTTGCGGCAGCACGACGAACCCGAGCGCATCGAAGGTGAAGTTTTGCTCTACGGTAAGGATCGATGGCTCGTGCACGTGCGTCGCCTCGTTCCAGTGGTTCACGGTGTAGGTGTCGTTGCCCATAGTTAGACCTCGATGGATTCTGGAGGGTGGATGGTGTTTTCTGGCATCTCTCCGTCCCACTCAACCCATTCAACATTCGCGGCTATGCTACCTACCGAAAACACCGCTACGGCGGCAAACTAAACAAAGTTCGCGTATCTTACAACTACGGCTCCTATTGAGCAAACTCCAGGAGAAAAATTGAAAGAGATCCACTTCCGTAAAATCGCAATAGCGCTCATTCTGGGCTTTCCCCTACTGGGGGAGTCGACGACGAAGCTGAGCAAAGGGGAGATTATGTTCGAGCGGATCGGCAAAGGCATCAACGTGGATGTCTCCCATCTTGAAGGTGGTCCACCCGAAAAGATGTTGTACGATCCTGCCCAGTATGATGCCGTCAAGGCAGCGGGATTCCAAAGCATCCGCTTCTTCGTTGTCGCTGGGGAAGATCCGGCTATCTACAAAACCAGGATACAGGACGCGTTTGACCGAGACCTTGCTGTCGTGATCTGCTTGTGGGGGAGCGGTCAATGGGCATCGAAGCCGAAAGAGGGGATACAGGAGTTTGTCGCAATTTGGGATAGAATTGCGCAGTACTACAAGGACTACCCCGGCAGCCTTGTCTTTGAACTTTGGAACGAACCGGCGGGGCTGATAGTGAAACCGGGAGGGATTCAGGGGATAAAGGACGGCAAAACCGTTATGGAATACCTCAACGCGGCGATCCCCATCATCAGGAAGACCAACCCAGACCGCATTCTCGGAATCGGCGGATCTGGCTTTAACGGGGGTCGTGAACTCGAGGAATTCGTCACACCGGAATACCTGACGTACAGGCTGGAAGACGGCTCAGGGTTTGCGGACGACGCCAATATCATCGGTATCTTCCACATGTATCAACCTCACAAGTTCACGCATGGAACCTCTGGGCTAGACGAAGTTCCCAAGTGGAAGGACGAAGTGAGAGAGCAGATGTCACACCCGGTGGCATGGTCGAAGAAATGGAGCAAGCCTCTGCTTCTGAGCGAATGGGGTGCCTGGGTGCCGCCCTGCCATACGGTTGAAGACTTCAAGTCCTATATTGGGTTTGTGGCCGATGAATGCAAGAAACACAACATCGGCTGGATGTATTATTGTGCAGGTTTCAACAACCAATGGGCCTTCAACATTCTCAATACCGAGGACGGTTGGAACCAGGACGCACTTGATATTCTTACGGAAGTCACGGCCCCCCCGCCCCCGCCCATGTCGCCACTTATCAATTCGGAGTTCAGCAGCGGAACCGCTCACTGGACCAGCGAAGGGTCCGTGCAGATGTCCGTGGCGAGGAGCGCAGGCCTGAGCGGCCTGGCTGCACTCAAAGTGGAAAGCAAAAAATCGGACCGTGCCGCAATCTATCAGGAAACCCCCAAGAGAAAGTGGAGTCCTCCGGGTAGGTACCTAATCTCCCTGAGAAAGGGAAGGCTCTATAAGATATCCTTCCTGGCCAAGTCCGTGGGTGGGGTGGGAACTCTCAAGGTGCGATTGGCCGACGTCTCCGGTTCGGGCGATGGGTTTTGGACATCCACGCCGGTGACAATCTCGAACGCAAAAAGGGAATATGCGATTGAGTACAAGCATACCGGCAGGGATGTAAGAGATGTCCGGGTGGCGTTTTTGTTTGGCGACAGAGATCAGGTTATCCTGCTGGATCGAATTGCACTACACGGCTATCGGGAATAGGTAGCTACAGATCTGGCCAGCATCAGCCTAGAGGCAACGGCTAAGGGGGTCCCCCTATCAGATGACCCCTACTGCACGGTAAACGCTGCCTCGAACCTGTCCTCGTGGATTGAGACCTCTGACTCGTAGCGGTTGTGCAGTTCCTCCATGTACTCGTTGAACGCGTTTCGGTATCTCTTGCGTCTGAACTGAGATCTGATACTCATCTCAGCTTCGGCGAAGGTCTCGCGCTTGCGTTCCCGGGAGAGCACCTTGAAGATGGAGTAGCCCTCCTGCACCTTGACCGGTCCCGTGAGCTCGCCGATTGCGGCCTCAACCGCAGCTTCCACGAAACCGCCGAACTGGGGCGATTCGTAACGGTGCACGTGGAATCGACCCTCGTCATCCCGCACCTCGAGTGATCGAACCGAATGTCTCTTCGCTAGGTCGCCAAAAGCGGCGCCGTCCTCGATCATCCCTTTCAACCACAGTGCTTCTATTTCTGTTCTTACGAGG
>JAPOYQ010000673.1 GCA_026706505.1 Gemmatimonadota bacterium | reverse complement strand
GTCGCCTTCTCGCAGGACCTGATCGATCATATCGACCAGACCATTGCCGCCATCCGCCCGGAGCGCTTCCACCCCATCATCGAATTCGTGTACAAGGGCAGTTTCCAAAACAGCGCCAACCAATTCACGATCATTATCCGCGACCTCAAATCAACGGCCTTGTACAGCATCGTCGGCGTGCTGCTGCTCATCACCCTGTTCTTCCGCCAAGTAGTTGGCTCGCTCTTCATCACCTTGCCATTGATGATGAGCCTAACTTGGACTTTTGGCGTCACCTACTTGGCCATCGGCAGTCTCAACATGATCACTGTGGGGCTGTTCGCCATCCTCTTTGGGCTGGGCATCGATTTTGGCATCCACATCTTCGCTCGCTACCGCGAGGCCCACCGCCGAGGCATGGACATCGAACAGGCCCTGACCGTGACTGTCCGGTACACGGGCAAGGCTCTGGCGACGACGGCGGTCACTACCTCGATCGCCTTCTATTCGCTGCTGTTGACGGATTTTAAGGGCTTTTCGGAGTTCGGCTTTATCGTGGGCACCGGCATCCTGTTCTCGCTGGTGGCCATGGTCGCGATATGTCCTGCCTTCATCGTCCTCGCCGAGCGCCTGCGGTTGGTCATCCCGATCCGCAAGCGCAGCGTCCTGTGGCGCACTGGTCGCTATCCAAAGCCTTGGGCCACCTTGCTGATAGGCGCGGTGATCACTGGGTACTCGCTGTACCACATAGGCGATTTGGAATTTGAATACGACTTCAGCAAGCTCAAGCCCGCGCCGCCGCCCAACATCAACAAGGGCAGCCTGCCCCAGAGCCTGAAGGAAGGCCGCTCGCCGGCTATCGTCTTGACCGAAAGCTACGACGAGGCTATGGAGGTAGTTCGCACGGTCGAGGCCATCAAGGCCGCCAACGGCGACTCCTCCACGGTCCTCAATGTCAAGAGTGTGTACTCCGCACTGCCGCAAGACCAAGACGCCAAGCTGGCGCTCATCGCCGACATCCGCGCTTTGCTCGACCGGGAAGAGGGCCTGTTCAGCGAGAGCGAGCGGGCTAAGCTGGACTCGCTGCGCCCGTTCCTCGACGTGGAGAAGCTAACGCTATACGATCTGCCCGCGGACTTGACCAATGAGTTCAAGGACAAGGAGGGCAACATCCTCAACTTCGTGGCGATCAATGCCGCGGTCGAGCTCAAGGACGGGAAAGACGCCATCCGCTTTGCCGAGGAAATCAGCCACATTGAAACGCCGACGGGCAAGACCTATATAGCTTCTAGCTCGCACATCATCGTCGCCGAGATGCTCAAGGTCATGCTCGAGGACAGCCCCCTCGCCGTGATCCTCACGCTCGTGGTCGTCGCGGTGGTGCTGCTCATCGACCTGCGAAGTTTCGTCGATACCCTGCTGGTGCTCACGCCGCTTTTAAACGCCTTAGTGTGGGTTGTGGGCTTCATGTATGTGTTTGGCATCAAGCTCAATCTCTACAACATGGTCGCCTTCCCGACGATCATCGGCATGGGCATTGACAACAGCGTCCACATCTTCCACCGCTATCAAGAGGTCGGCCGCGGCTCGTTGCGATTGGTGTTGCGCACGACCGGGCTCGCGCTGTTGGCTACGTCGCTGACGACGATGGTCGGCTTCTCGGGATTGGTGCCGGCCATTCACCCGGCGCTCACGTCGATAGGCGTGCTTTCGCTGGTGGGCTTGGGATCCTGTTTTATCACGTCCGTCACCCTGCTGCCGGCCCTGCTGCAGTTGCGCGAGCGCCGCACTGAGAAGCTCTAGCCCCATGCGCGTCGGCATTGTAGGAGCGGGCATTTTCGGTTTGGCCGCGGCCTTGGAACTCAACCGGCGGGGTCACCAAGTCACCCTCTTCGAACGCGGCCCCATCCCCTGTCCGGATGCCTCCTCGACCGATGTGTCCAAAGTCATCCGCCGCACCAGCTATCCCGAGGAGACCTACCACGAGTTGGTCGAGCGGGCCGCGCACCAGTGGCACCAATGGCACGACCAACTCAGCCGGACCATCTACTACCAGACTGGCAAGCTCAATATCTGGAGCGATGTGCCCACCGACAGCCCGGCTCGCCGCGGCTTGGAGATGCTGCATCAGCGGGGAAAGACGGTCGAAGTGCTGAGTCCGACTCAGGTCCGCCAGCGCTTTCCCCAATTTGCCGTGCGGGACGACGACGCGCTCTTTTACGATCCCTGGTCCGGCTATTTGCGCAGCAGTCAGGCCGTGGCCGATCTGGCCGATCTGGCCCGGGACCGGGGCGTTGCTATTCGCTCCCACACCCCTGTGCAGGCCATGGACGAGACCGACCAAGGTATTCTTATAGTTACAGGATCCGAGCGGCCTTTATTCGACCGCGTCGTGGTCGCCGCCGGTGCTTGGGTGGTGCGTCTTTTTCCCACGTTAAAGGACCATTTGCGCATAACGCGCCAGCAGATGGCCTTCTTGGTCCCGGACGAGCCCGAAACGTTCGCCCAGAAGGTGTTTCCCGTGTGGACGGCGCTGAGTTCCCAGGCGGCTTGGTACGGCTTCCCGCTGCTGCGCGAGGGGTACGTCAAAATCGCCGAGGACAGCAAAGTGGAGCGCGCCGAGCCCGAGGCCGACCGCGAACCCAGCCCCGACTTCCTCGAAGAGGTCCGCGCCTTTGTCGCCCAGCGTTTGCCCGCGCTGGAAGGGGCCCGACTGGTGGGGGCGCGCGCCTGTCTGTACACCAATACGCCCGACGATCACTTTGTTATCGACTGGGCTCCGGGGGCGCGGGGGATTCTCATCGCCGGCTGTGGTAGTGGTCACGGCTTTAAATTCGGCGGCTCCATTGGACCGGTTATAGCCGACGCCTTGGAGGATCGCGAAAATCCACTGGGCGATTTGTTCCGTCTTGGCCAGCGTTTTGCCGACCCGGCGGATCCCCCTGGAAATTGAGCGTGGACTCCCTAGAAATCGACCCGACGCAAGGCCGAGTCCGCTTTTCTCAATGGGGGTTTTAGCTATATTGAAATGGAGGTCGAGGCAAAAAAATGGAGCGAGAGACGGGACTCGAACCCGCGACAACCACGTTGGCAACGTGGAGCTCTACCAACTGAGCTACTCTCGCTCGAAAATCACTCGAAATAGATCGCTATGGAAGGAAAAAATATAACCATGCCCCGTACAAGCGTCAAGGTGCGCCAAGCTCTGTTACCTCTCGTCGTGGCTCTCTTGGGAGTGGCCTGTGAACAGGCGCCCCCCGATGCGTCGCCGGATTTGCCCCCTACA
>JAPOYQ010000838.1 GCA_026706505.1 Gemmatimonadota bacterium | reverse complement strand
CCTTGACAGAGAATCTATAAAAAGGGTCTTTATTTCGTCTCAGGGTCTTATTTCGTCTCAGTAAGAATCCTAACAAGCTTTTCCCTTGGCGGCACCTGATTACTAGAAAAAACAAAAGGGGAGGTAATCGCGGTGCATCAGTTCAGTTTCTCCAACCTAGCAGAGTGAAATCCTTACTGCAAAATCTTACGTCTGAGCTTCGCGCCGACCTCCTGTCCGCGAAGGCCGTTCCAGCGCTGTCAGCCGGCTTCACCTCGGGCCTAGGTCTGCTCGTCGCCTAGATTGCCTTCGGAAGCTTCATATTCTCGGGACCATTGGCTTCCTATTCCTCCCAAGGCGTCGGCTTGGTGCTGTTCGGAAATTTTGCATCGTGCCTAATCATCGCCCTCGCGGGCGGCTACCTCGGCGCAATTGCGGGGCTGTCTCCCGCGCTGGTGGTCGTCATGGCCACGGTCGGGTTCACAATGAACGCCGAAGGCGACGCGCTGTTCGCGACCACCGCGGTCGCGCTCATCATCAGCGCAGTCGCCACTGGCGCGTGCTGTCTCCTGATCGGACACTTCCGACTCGCCAATCTAGTCCGCTTCATCCCCTATCCGGTTACGGGTGGGTTTGTAGCCGGAATCGGAGGAGCCGTGTGCTTGGCGGCCATGTCGTTAATGGGAGCTGAACCGGATTGGCGGGCGATTCCCTCACTCTTCGAACCCTCCGTGCTGTGGAAGTGGAGCCCGGGTGCGGCGTATGGGATCGCCTTGTACCTCGCGATTAAGCGCTGGGGCAACCCGCTGATCTTGCCGGTGAGCGTCGCACTGGCCGGAGCTGCCTACCATCTCGTACTCGCCAGTCTCGGCATTTCGGTTGAAGCGGCGCGGGCGGAGGGCCTGCTGCTCTCCAGCACGGCCGATGGGAACCTGTGGCCAGCCTTGTTCCCTGCCGATCTGGTCCAAGTGCAATGGGCCTCAATGGCCGAGCAACTCCCCCACATACTAACGCTGATTTTTGTTGCTTTCATCTGCGTGGTCATGAATTTCTCCGGTCTCGAATTGGCGGTGAATCAGGAATTGGACTGGGACCGGGAATTCCGGGTGACGGGCGTTGCGAGTATGGTCACCGGTCTAGGCGGCGGCACAGTGGCGACCTTTGTCGTACCGGCTTCCCTGCGCAGCAAGCTGCTCGGGGCCACAACAAGGTTGACCGGGGTGGTCGCCGCCCTCGTGATCGGGGTCGCATTGTTCCTAGGCGACGGGATGCTGGGATTCGTTCCGGCATCGCTCGTAGGCGGCGGCATCCTGATCTTTGCCGGCCTCGGCATGCTGGACCAGGGTCTCGCGGCAAACTTCAGGCGGCTCCCCTGGTCGGAGTACGGCATCATTCTGCTAATCTTCATTACAATCACGTCTTTCGGCATGATCGAGGGCGTGGGCGTCGGGATGCTCGCCACCCTCGTGTTCTTCGCCGTGCGCCTCAGCCGCGTGGACCCAATCGAATCGCAGTTCACCGCGCGCGAGCGCGAGAGCAACAAGGCCCGTCCCGTCCCTGACCGCGCCATCCTGCTAGAGGAGGGCGAGCGAGTGCAGGCATACCAACTGCGCGGCTACCTCTTTTTCGGCAGCGTGCACCCCCTCGCCGATCATCTCAGGCAGTCCCTGCGCGGCGCTTCGCGTCCTACTTGCCTGATACTGGACTTCAGCGCCGTCTCCGGCTTCGACTTCTCGGCAGTAAACGTTCTGAGCAGGTTTCTACAAGCGGCGCACGCGGCCGGAGTGCGGGTGGTTATGAGCACATTGTCCAAGGAATTGCAGACCGGACTTGAGCACAATCTTCCGCCTGCCGTATATGCCGAGTTGCTGGTAGAGCCGGATGCGGACCGCGCCCTTGAGCGCTGCGCCGACACCGTCATTGCGGAGTGGAGGGCGAACGTGGACATGACGGACGAGCGGCGCGCCTCGCTGCTGGAGGACACCGTCGATGATCTCGAGCGCTACCTAGAGCGGCAAATTGATTTCGAAAACCTGCTGGAGGAACTCCGACCTTGGCTGAGTCCGCGCCAGTACGCTACCGGCGAGGCCCTCATAGGACCGGATGCGCCTCAAGAAGGTCTGCAACTACTGCTTTCGGGCCGGGTTTCCGGGTACGATTCCGCGGGTACGCGCCTTTTTCAGTGCGGCCCAGGCGATCCGATATGGCCGGCGGGCGCGGCGGAGCAGAAAGCGACCTCTGTGATTGCAGACGGACCCTGCCAAGCGATGGTGTTGCCCCCGGCCGCCTTAGGCTGGCTGGAGCAGCACGAAGAGCGGCTTACCCTCAAGCTATATCGCTACCTCCTCGCCGGCCGTCTCCAATCCGAATCGGGAGCGGAGCAATAGCAAGCGACCTCCCGCAGCTAGTAAGGAATCGACTTTAATTTTCCAGAAAAGGACTCAAGACCAATGAAGACAACCCTAACTTTCCTATTCGCCCTTTCCCTATTCGGCCCGGCCGTAGCGCAAGAACAGCTTGCAGAACGACTACCGGATATTCTACAGACTGTGAACGCGCAGATGGTGCGCGTCGAAGGCGGCTCGTTCACCATGGGGTGTACGCCGGAGCAGGAGAATTGTGGTGCCGACGAAAAGCCGACGCGCCGCGTGCAAATCAACAGCTTCGAGATCGGCAAGTACGAGGTGACTCAGGAACTGTGGGAAGCGGTCATGGGTGAGAACCCGAGTGCTTTTGAGGATTGCCCCCAGTGTCCGGTTGAAACGGTCAGTTGGGATGACATCCAGGCGTTTCTGGGCAAACTAAATGCGGGAGGAGGTCAGTATCGGCTGCCGAGCGAAGCGGAGTGGGAATATGCAGCGCGGGGTGGGCAGCAAAGCAAAGGGTTCCAATATTCGGGGAGCAACGACTGGGCTGTGGTCGCTTGGTACTACGAAAACACCGACAATAGGACGCATCCGGTGGGGGAAAAGCAGGCAAATGAGCTGGGCTTGTTCGACATGTCGGGGAACGTCCGGGAATGGGTGCAGGACTGCTACCACGTCAATTACGATGGCGCGCCGACTGACGGTACGGCCTATGAGCCAGAAGGTTGTGTTCGTCGCGCCATACGCGGCGGCTCCTGGTACGGCAAGCCGAGTTACGTCCGCTCGGCTAACCGCTTCTGGTACACCACGTATTTCCGCAATAACAACCTCGGATTCCGCCTTGTCCGGACGCTCAAAGACTAGAAAAACAAAATGGAATCCTGGCAAACATCTATTAAGGCCCTGACTGTCGATGTCTTT
>JAPOYQ010000821.1 GCA_026706505.1 Gemmatimonadota bacterium | reverse complement strand
CTCCAAGGCCTGCGCAAGCAGATGTTCATTACCTTCGCCATTTTCGCTCTCGTGAAAGTACACGGGATGCCGGTAGAGACGACCATGGTCTTAGTGCTGATCAACCAAGTGCTCATTACCTTGACGGCTTCGTGGATGGGCCGCTTGGTCGATCGCTTTGGCGAGCGGCGGATGCTCACGCTAAGTTATAGCGTGTTGGTCTTCGTCTTTTTGGGTTACGCAATCGTGGAGCACCGGCCGAGTCTGTACGCGCTCTATTGCCTCGACAACCTCATCTTCTTCGGCGGAATCGCGCTGACTACCTACGCGCACAAGATCGCGCCCCCAGACGAACTCAAACCCACGCTTTCCATGGGAGTGACCATGAACCACGTAGCCGCCGTGGCCGCACCCTTAGTCGGCGGCTATGTCTGGCTCTTTTTTGGCTACGAGATCATTTTTATCAGCGGCGCGCTTTTGGCGCTGGTCTCACTGGTGGTAACCCAGTGGGTCAATCCAGATAAGCAGCGCCGCATACCTATTTAATCCACACCCAATAGAAGGGAACATACCATGAAAATCGGCACCCGCATGCCCCCGTTTTCTCATCAGATCGGCTTTGACGCCTATGCCACGTGGTTGGCCGAGAACGGTTTCGGCGCGGTCGATACCCCGCTTTTGACTCGCCAGATCGCCCGCACCTGCGAGCGACTAGGCTTGGCTATCGGCTCCTCGGACGGCGGCGGCCAAGTCCTCACCCGCGACGCAGCTAAGCGCCGCAAGGGATTGAGCGAGATCAAGAAGAGCTTGAGCGCGATTGCCCGGCACGGTGGCCACACGCTCTTTACCGTGCTCGGCCCAGACGATCCGAGCATGTCCAAGGCTGAGACCTTTGAGATCTTTGCCAAAGTCTACCCTCGGGTCGTGGCCCATGCCGAGAAGGTAGGCGTCAATATCGCCATCGAACCTTGGCCGGGCGGCCGGCCCTACTACCCCAATCTGGGCTGCTCGCCCGAGAGCTTGCGCTTGATTTTTGAGGCGTGCCCGTCGCCACGGTTGGGCATCTGCTACGATCCCTCCCACTTTGTGCGCTTGCAGATAGACTATCAGCGGCTCTTGCACGAATTTGGCGACCGCGTGCGGCACGTCCATCTCAAGGATACCGAGATCATGCCGGAAAAGCTCTACGAATCCGGCAATTTAGGCGAAGCATACAGTTCGACCTACGTATGTGGCGAAGGCTGGTGGCGCTATACCATCCCTGGGGAAGGTGAAGTGGATTGGAACTTTGTAATACGCCGGCTTGAAGATGTGGGCTACGACGGCGTGCTCTCGGTGGAACTCGAAGACCACTACTTCTGGCAGACGCCCGAGTTGCAACAGGAAGGTTTGTTGCGCGCCAAGGACCATATTGAGCCGCTGCTCAGGGGATAGCAGTGGGCGCCCTGCTCCTCGTGCTCCTGCTATCGGCAGCCAGCTATGGGCAGAGCCACTTCGTCGAGGTCGCCCGCGAACTAGGCGTCGATTTCGTCCATGACAATGGGGCTTCGCCGCAAAAGCGATTGCCCGAGACCAATGGTGCTGGCAGTGCCTTTCTCGATTACGACGGTGACGGAGATTGGGACTTGTACTTGATCAACAGCGGGAACATGGAGCGGGGGCGGGGCACCGCCTTTAACCAGCTTTTTCGCAACGACGGTCGCGCCTTTGCACGGGTAGACAGCGCAGCGGGCGCACCCGGCACCTCCTATGGCATGGGGGTGACTGCGGCCGATTACGATGGGGACGGCGATCCAGACCTCTACCTGACGGCGTGGGGGCCAGACCAGTTTTATCGGCGCGAAGGGGGGGGCTATGTCGATGCAACAGACGAGGCCGGTCTCGGTCACGCGGGATGGACGACCAGTGCCGTTGCGTTCGACTACGATCTCGACGGCGACCTCGACCTCTTCGCTGCGCAATACGTCCGCTTTGTCTTGGGGGAACAGCCTTGGTGCGGACGCGAGGACATGGGGCTGCGCTTCTACTGCGACCCGAGGGTCTTTGAGCCCACAGTGGATATTCTCTATCGCAATGAAGGCCACGGCGTCTTTTCCGAGATCAGCCGCCAAGCGGGTATCGCAGGCGAAGGCAATGGGTTGGGTGTGGTGGCTGGCGACTACGATGGGGACGGCGACCCCGACCTGTACGTGGCCAACGACTTGACGCCCAATTTCCACTACGTCAACCAAGGCGACGGTACCTTTGCCGAGACCGGTTTGCTGGCTGGAACCGCGCTGAGCGCAGACGGGGCTAGCCAAGCGGGGATGGGCGTCGATGCTGGCGATATAGACCAAGATGGCGACCTTGACCTCTTCGTCACCAACTATCAGTTGGAAAACAACGGGCTGTATCGCAACGATGGCTCGTTTTACTCCGAGATCAGCTTTAAAGCCGGCCTCGGCGACCTCAGCCTGAACTACCTCGGTTTTGGCACGGGTTTTTTCGACTCCGATAACGACGGGTACCTCGACCTGTTCGTGGGCAACGGTCACGTCCACGACAACATCGAACAGTACGACGAATTGGTGACCTATGCGCAACAGGCACAGCTTTTTCGCAATGGGGGCGCGGGCGTCTTCCGCGAAGTAACCACTGAGAGTGGCCCGGCTTTCTCCGCCTTCTACGTAGTGCGCGGATCCTCCTTTGGAGACATCGACCAAGATGGAGACTTGGACATTGCCCTCGTCAACAACGGTCGCCGCTTCGCCCTGCTGCGCAATGACGGTCCTCGGGGCAACTATCTCTCGGTCGCGCTGGAAGGCCGGCAGAGCAACCGCGACGGTATCGGCTCCCGCCTGTATCTATGGGCCGGCGGTCGGCGGCAGTTCAGGGAAGTAAAGGCGGGATCGGGTTTCCTCTCGACCAGTCAACGCGATCCCGTGTTCGGCCTGGGAAAAGCCGAGCGCATCGAGCGACTGGAGATTCACTGGCCGGCCGGGAGGGTGCAAGTGCTCGAAGACTTGGCCGCCAACCGGCGGTTGCACGTGGCGGAAGATTGACGGACGCGGGTCACAGTCTATTATGTAGCCAATTCAAGAATCTGCTAAGGAGCTATAAAATGATCGGATTTGCTGTTGTAGGGCTGGGCATGGGGCGCAATCGCGCCCGGCAAGTGGCCGAGACTGAAGGAGCCGAGCTGCGCGTGGTCGTCGATCTCAACGAAGACTTGGCCCGCCAAGTAGGCGGGGAAATGGGCTGCGCGTGGTGTACGGCCCTCGAAGACGCTTTAGGGAGGAGCGATGTGGATGTCG
>JAPOYQ010000396.1 GCA_026706505.1 Gemmatimonadota bacterium | reverse complement strand
GGCTCTGCGCGTCTTTTAAGCTATTGCACAGCGAGCCGGCTCCCACCAGCAAGCAGGCGTACAGCAGGAAGCCAGCCAAGAAGTAAAAGACAAAGGACCACAAATACAGCGGAGTGCTGGCAATGCCGACGATGGAGGCCACATCGTCCCCCAACGCGGCTGGCGCGATCACCACCCCCACCGCGACGCACGCGACCCAAGTAAACACCAAGGTCAGTCCAACCGCGGCTGTGCCGGCGATCTTGCCAGCCATCAACTCAAAGGGCGAGAGCGCAGACAGCAGCACTTCGATGAGGCGCGATGACTTCTCCTCCACAGTATTGGTCATAAGCGTCTGCGCGTTGATAAATATCGCCATCCACAATAGGTAAACGAACGGTATGACGGCCCACTGCTGGACCCTATCGACTGTGGAAACCTCGGCCTCGTCGCCGCGCTTATCGACCTTGCGCTCCGCGAAATGCACTGGGGTCTGCAACCAGTTGCTCGTCTCCGCGTCGAGGCCCGCCTGTTCAATGCGCCGCGCCCGCACCACTTGGAACACTTGGTCTGCAAACCAACGGCGCAAGTCCTGATCGGTCAGATTCAAAGAGATGTATTTGCATCCCTCGTCGCTGGCGACTGGATCTGGGGAGATGACGAAGTACGCAAAGAGCGAGCCGTCGTTCACCATGCGGTTGAGCGCGGCTGGCGGATCGTCTCCGCTGGGCACCTCCACCCGAACGTAGCGGCTGCGCGAGAGTTCTAAGTCGAGTCCCTCTAACTCTTCAGCCGACACCTGCTGCCACCACTCGACGAGGCCAGCCGCGACCTCATCTTCGCTCACAGCGAGGTCTTGGACCAACGCCGGCCGCTCCGCTTCCGCCAAGCTCACATAGACCTGCGCAGCGGCCCGGACCGCATCCGGCAAGCGATCCCAAGTCTGACCACCATCGCGATAGCGCTCCGCCGCATCCCGCAGCACTATGCCCAGATCCTCGGCCAAAATGCCCTTTTCCACCTCCTGTAGCACAAAACCCGAATGGTCGATCACAGCATAGGTGCGCGCCTGTTTGGTTCCGCTCAATAGAATGGGCACCACAACGCTCAACGCGAGGATGAGCGGGAAGGCCAAGACGCCGATCCAAAACCCCTTGGTGCGGACGTGCTCCGCGTATTCGCGCTGTGCAACTAAAGCAATTTTACGCATCGTCGGCCTCCCCTATGGCGCGGATGAAGATCTCGTGCAAAGAGGCCGTGCGCAGGGCGAAGCCCCGTATCTGCACCTTGGGGACGAGCGCGGCCAACAGCGCTTGCGAGTCCGCGTCCTCGGCCAGAAAAAGCTCGGCCCGCTTGCCCGAGTCGTTGACCCGAGTCACGCCCGGCAGATCGCGCAGCAGACGCCCGTCGCCATCGTAGTCGAGCACTGCGGCGCGCCCTCCGCTGGCGAGCACTTGGCCCAACGCGCCATCGACGACCTTCTGCCCTTTGTTGATCAGCGCGACAAAGTCGCATAGCTGCTCGGCCTGCTCCATCAGGTGGGTCGAGAAGATCACCGTCTTGCCGTCGCGGCGCATCTGCAAGATGACGTCCCGCATCAGATCGCGATTGACCGGGTCCAGCCCGGAAAAAGGCTCGTCGAGAATGACCAGCTCGGGCTCGTGGATCAGCGACGCGAGCAATTGCACCTTTTGCTCCATGCCCTTGGACAGCACCTCGCAGCGCCGATCCTGATAGTCGCCGAGGCCATAGCGCTGCAACAACTCGGCGGCCCGCTGCTGCGCCACGTCCGCAGCAAGCCCCTTGAGCCGCGCGAAATAAATCATCACCTCGGCGACCTTCATCTTCTTGTACAGACCCTTTTCCTCGGGCAGATAGCCGAGCTGGTCCTTGACCGCGAGGGCCTGTTGCCCATCCAGCAGGCCGATGCGCCCAGAGTCGGCGAAGAAGATGCTCATAATCATGCGGATAAGGGTCGTCTTACCCGCGCCGTTGGGACCCAACAGCCCGTAGATACACCCGGCGGGCACGCGCAGCGACACCCCGCGCACAGCCTCGACCGCGCCAAAGCGCTTCCACACATCTTCAAGCTGCACCGCTGTTGAAAAAGCCATGCCTTCTGCACTCCTTGCTCAATAGGTTCGGGTTGGCAAGAAAAACCTATATGTATTGTTTTACCGTGCAAAGCCTATCTTTGCGATAGTCCAAACCGCATCTCAGCACTTGCCATAGGAGGTTCTTCATGCCCAAGCTTTTCGGCCGCAACTTCACCCGCCGCCAACTGCTCAACCGCGTCGGTGACATCAGCCAGCTCATGTACGCCCGCCGCGCCGAGCGCAGCGAAGGCTTTGAGCGCGGCGCCGATCTCATCGACGTGTTCAACGCTTCGGGCTTGGGGTTTTCCGTCTTGCCCGGCCGCGCCCTCGACATTGCCTCGGCCCACTACAAGGGCCAGTCGCTGTGCTTCCGCTCCGGCCCCGGAGACGTCGGGCCGGCCTTCTACGAGCCAGAGGGCTTCAAATGGGGGCGCGGCTGGTTCGGTGGGCTAGTCACCTCGTGCGGACTCGACTTTGTCGGCCACCCAGAGGTCGATCCCGAAGAAGAAAACGCCGAAATGCCCCTGCACGGTCGCCTCTCGTACATCCCGGCTAAAAACGTCGGCATTGAGGAAGGCTGGGAGGGCGGCAATTACGTCGTGCGCATCCGCGGCCAAATGCGCCAAGCTGAGGTCTTTGCCGAAAATTTGGAGCTGTCGCGAGAAATCTCGACTGTGCTCGGCGAGCGGAGCATCTACATCCGCGACCGCATCGAAAACCTCGCGGCCGACCGTTCGCCGCTCATGTTCGTGTACCACTGCAACCCCGGCTTCCCCCTCCTCGACGAGGGAACCCGCCTCGTCCTCCACAGCCGCGAGAGCACCGAATGGACTGCGGACCGCTCCGTCGGCCCCGAGGACTACACCGTGGCCAAAGGGCCGCAACCGCGCGCTCACGACGATGTGTACGTGCATCGGCCCCGCACCGATCGCCAGGGGCGCGTCCACATCGGCCTGCTCAACGAAAAGCTCGGCTTGGGATTGTATTGGCAGTTCAAGCACAGCGAGATCCCTATCGTCAACCACTGGCAGCATTTCCATAAGGGCACTTACGTCACTGGCATTGAGCCGGGCAACTGCTCAGTGCTCGGCCGCGCTTGGAACCGCAAGCACGGCACCTTGCAGTACATCGAGCCGGGCGAGGTGCGCGAGTTCAACATGGAAATCGGCGTGTTAGATGGGTCGGATGAGATGCGCGA
>JAPOYQ010000720.1 GCA_026706505.1 Gemmatimonadota bacterium | reverse complement strand
ATCGCCGATGCTTTCGAGGTGCCGTGGCACCAAGATCAGGTAGATGCCGCGATCGATGGTGTCCGGTCCGATCGACGGCGCGTGCATGTACGTGAGCAACTCGCGAAAAATCTGATCGCGCAATAGGTCGAGTTCCTCGTCGCGCTGACCGACGTCGCGCGCCAAGTCCACATCGCGGCGCACGAACGCATCGAGGGCGTCCTTGACCATGCCTTGGGCCAATTCGGACATGCGCGGGATGTCGATCAGCGGCTTGAGCAGCGGCAGCTTGTTGAGCACCTCGGCGCGTTGGACGATGTTGACGGCTTCGTCGTTGATCCGCTCTAGGTCTTCGTTGATTTTTAAAATACAGGCCAACAGCCGCAGGTCACTGGCCATCGGCCCTTGGGTCGCAAATACCTTCAGGCAGGACTCCTCAATGCCGATTTCCCAATCGTCGATCTTCTTCCCCCCCTCAAGAACTACTTGCACCAGTTCGTCGTCGCGATCCACGAGGGCGCGCACAGCCTGCTCAATGGACTCCTCGACGGCCCCGCTCATTTTTAACAAGTCCTGTTTGAGCCCGTCTAATTGCTGGTCGAATCTTCGTTCCATAGTGCCTTTCCGCCTCAGCCGAAGCGGCCGGTTACGTAGTCTTCGGTCTGTTTGTTGCAGGGGTTGGTAAACATGTCTTCGGTCTGGCTGAACTCGATCAAGGAGCCTAGATAGTAGAAGGCCGTATAGGTCGAAATCCGCGCCGCCTGTTGTAGATTGTGCGTGACGACGATGATGGTGTAATCGGACTTCAGCTCGGTGATCGTCTCCTCGACCCGCCCAGTGGCAATCGGGTCCAGCGCCGAGCAGGGCTCGTCCATCAGCACCACCTCCGGCTCGACGGCGAGGGTGCGCGCGATACACAGCCGCTGCTGCTGGCCGCCGGACAGGCCCAATGCGTTGTCCTTGATCCGGTCCTTGACCTCGTCCCACAGCGCCGCGGCCTTTAGGCTCTTCTCCACGGCCTCGTCGAGCACCCAGCGACGGTTTTCCCCAGCGACGCGCAGGCCGTAGGCCACGTTCTCGTAGATGGATTTGGGGAAGGGATTGGACTTTTGGAATACCATGCCCACCCGCCGTCGCAAGTCTATTACATCGCAATCGGGTGCGTAAATATCGCGACCGCTGACCCGCACCGAGCCTTCAATGCGCGCGGATTCGACTAGATCGTTGAGGCGATTGAGACAGCGCAAGAGCGTCGATTTGCCGCAGCCCGAAGGCCCGATAAACGCGGTCACTTCGCGCTCGGGAATGCTCAGGTCGATGTCGTGCAAAGCCTGAGTCTCGCCGTAGAACATGTTCAGGTTTTCCACTTCGACGATGGGATTTGCATGGTCCGAGGCTACGGGCGTGCTCATGGCATCTCCTAAAAGGCCGCGGAGGCGTATTTCTTGCGCAATTTGTTGCGGACGACAATCGCCGTCAAGTTCAGGAGCAACACAATAGTCAACAACAGCAGGGCTGTGGTGTACACCATGGGCCGGGCCGCCTCCACATTGGGCGATTGGAAGCCCACGTCGTAGATGTGGAAGCCCAAGTGCATAAACTTGCGCTCCAAGTGAAAAAATGGCGCGAACGCATCGAGTGGTAAATCCGGTGCCAGCTTGACGACACCGGTGATCATCAGCGGCGCGACCTCGCCGGCCCCACGCGCCGTGGCCAAGATGACGCCCGTGAGAATGCCCGGCAGAGCACTGGGCAGCACCACACTCCAAATCATCTGAAATTTGGTCGCCCCCAAAGCCAGTGCGCCTTCGCGCATCTCGCGGGGCACAGCCGCCAAGCTCTCCTCCGTGGCAACGATGACGACTGGCACCGTCAGCAAGGCGAGCGTCAGCGAGGCCCAGAGAATGCCGCCGGTGCCAAAGGTGGGTGTCGGCAGGGCATCCGCGTAAAAGAGCTGGTCAATACTGCCGCCGATGCCATATACAAAGAATCCCAACCCGAACATGCCAAAGACAATGGAAGGCACGCCCGCCAAGTTGTTGACCGCAATCCGCACGAGGCGCACCAAAAGGCCCTGCCGGGCGTACTCGCGCAGGTAGAGCGCCGCGAGGACCCCAAAGGGCACGGCCGCCAAGCTCATCAGCATCACCATCATCACCGTGCCAAACAGCGCGGGGAATATGCCGCCCTCGGTATTGGATTCGCGCGGCTCGCCCGCCACGAACTCCCAGCCCTTGGACAGATAGGTCTGGACCTTGGCCCAAAAGCTCATCAAATTGGGGCGATAGGCGCGAACGATAGCCGCCACCGCGACCCGACGAGTCTCGTCTCCAGCCAGGGCGACCTCCACCTCCCAGCGCTCCTGCTGCGCCCGCAACTCGTCCAAGCGCCCCGACAGGGCTTCGTGCTCGTCCCACAGGGCCTGGCGACGCACCTCGAGTGCAGTCAGTTGTGCGTCGTTTTGCTCGCGCTGCAAGCGCCGCTCTTGCAGGCGCAAGTCATCTATTGCGCGGTTGAGCTTGTCCAGCTCGCCGCGCTCCAAGGTGTGAATGCGCTCGTCCAGTTCGGCGACCTGGTCCAGCAACTCCTGTAAGACTTCCCAGACCCCCTCCCCTTTTGCCAGCAGCCGCTCCTCCTCGTACAAAGCCGCGATAAAGCCGTGCATATCGCCCCACTCGACTCGCTCAAAGACCACGGCCTCGGCCGGCGTTTCGCGCTCGACAATTGCGTTTTCATCCACCCAGCAAAAGTCTTGGCCATACGCGTCGCGGTTGCCGACCTTTAGCTGCACCCGATAGTGCCCTGCGGCCCCGGGAATGGGCTGGCGATCCATCAGTTTGCCCATGACCGGCGGACCGTCTTTGAGGCGCAACAGGGTCAGATCCTGCGGCCAGAACACGCCCGCGCCGTGATAGACAATGATCCCCACCAAACCGGCGATCATCGCCAAGCACAGGGCCAACGCCCCGCCCGTAAGCCAGATAAAAGGGTCGCCCCGCTGCCAGAATTTCATCACAGTCGATTGTACTTATCCCGCAAGCGTTGGCGCACGATCTCGGCCAGCGAGTTGATAAAGAAGGTGACCATAAACAGCAGCAAGCCACTGAGGAAGAGCACTCGATAGAGCGTGCCCTGGTGTGGCGCTTCGGGTAATTCCACGGCGATATTGGCCGAAATGGTGCGCATGCCGTTGAAGATATTCCAATCCATGATCGGGGTGTTGCCCGTGGCCATCAGCACGATCATGGTTTCCCCGATGGCGCGGCCGAGGCCGATCATGGACGCCGAGAAAAT
>JAPOYQ010000031.1 GCA_026706505.1 Gemmatimonadota bacterium | reverse complement strand
CCTAGTCATTCTCCCCAAAGCCGAGGCCTATGATTTTCTCGTCTTCTGCCAGCGCAACCCGCGGCCGTGTCCGTTGCTCGAAGTGACGGACCCGGGTTGTCCGACGCCGAAAACACTGGCACCGGATGCGGATATTCGCAATGAGGTCGGGCTATACTCGGTCTGGCGCGACGGTGAGTTGGTGGAAGAAGTGACCGATATTGCGCCGTTGTGGCAGGATGATTTCGTCGCCTTTTTTTTAGGATCGAGCCTGACTTTTTTGCAAGCTCTGGCCGACGCCGGGTGCGTCAGTTCGGTTGGAGTCGTGTTATATAAAACCAATATCATGTGCAAACCAGCGGGGCGTTTTGCCGGGCCAATGGTAGTGACCATGCAAACTTTGCCGGCGGCAAAGGTCGCGCGCGCCGTGCAGGTGACTTCGCGATTCCAGGCCACGCACGGGGCCCCGATACACATTGGCGATCCAGCAGCCATAGGCATCACCGACCTTGCGCAAACCATTGGCCCCGCGCCTCCCAACGGCATCCCCGCCAGCGATGTAGCGCTATTTTGGGCCTGTAGTGTCACGCCTCAGACGGTGGCGCAGACTTCCACCATTCCATTCATGATAACCCATTCGTCGGGACACGGCTTTGTCACCGATCTCGAAGACCACGACCTAGCCGTGCCGTGAGCAGCGGATGGAGTTTTGAAACAAAAAAAGGGCTATTAATGTATTCCCCCGTTTTTGCTCGAACGGCCAAGTGCAATACCGCATGGACCATTTTGTCCGTCTGCTTTGTTCTATCTTTGCAGGTCGGATGCGGCTCAGAACCTCAAAGCCATGCGGTCGCAAGGATAGCGGAGCAAGAAATCACCACGGTCGAACTGCAAGCGTTCGCTGCCCGCCTGCCGGACGGCATCCACGAAGGCAAAAGCGACAGTGAGGCCAATACCATGGTCTTGAATGCGCTGATCGACAAAAAAGTGCTGCTAGCCGAAGCAGAGGCACAGCAATTGCACAGCGATCCGGGCTTTGTCCTCGATTTATCCGCCTTCAAAGATCGGGAAATGATGAAGTTGTACAACCATCTCAAAGTGGACCAGCAGATTTCGATTTCACAAGAGGAACTGATCGAACTTTACCAGAACGAGGCTTGGAACAGAGCGCTACGCCTTGCAGCCATAGTGGTCGAGACGCGGGAGAAAGCCGACGAACTAGTAGCCGAGCTCAACAGCGGCAAGACCTTCCGCCAACTCGTCGATGCCTATTCTGTCGACGAGACGACCAAAGCCTGGGGTGGAGATACGGGACGCTATTTGTCCAAGGACACAGCCGATGAATCCCTGCAGGAATTATTGACCCTGCAGGTGGGTGACCTATCAAAGCCGTTTCCCTTCGCCTATAAAGGGAAAAAGCACTACGCCGTATTCAAAGTACTGGACGAGATGCCCATTGCCCTAAACGAGGTGCAAGGTGTCCTCGAGGAGAAAATTTTCGGCTCCAAGCGAATTGCCCGCAGAGCGGCATTGACCGATTCGCTGGCAGGCGTGTACAAGCCTTTAGTAGATGCCGATGGGGTGGCATTTTTGGCCGAGCGGTCAGCCGACGGCCAACTCAATGTGTCCGAGGCGGAAGGCACTATGCGATTGGGTTCCTATCGAGACGGCAATCTGACCATTGGCGAATTTCTTCCCGTCGTACTACACAAAGCCGGTCCAGAGACCCGGCACCAACTCGCCGATACTGCGTTAGTAGCGGCCAAGGTCCGCAGTCTGCTCACTGCCCAGATGCTACTCAAAGAATCCTACGCCCTAGGCTTAGATCGGGATTCTACCTTGGTAGCCAGCGTGGAAAACGAGCGCGAAAATCTACTCGTGAGTCTGCTGCGCAAGATCAACGTCGATGCCTACATCAGAGTTGAAGAAGAAGAAGCCCGCGCCTTCTACGATCAAAACCCCGAAAAATTTCGCTATCTCGAAGCCACTATAGCCGCAGAGGTTCTTTTGTCCAATGAAGAGGAAGCTCAGCGAGTAAAAGAGCAATTGCAAGAGGGAGCCGATGCAGAACAATTGATCGCAAAATACGACACTCGCGGGGTCCATGGGAAAAAAAGGGGATTTGTGCGCCTCGACGCCTACAAGCGACTTCACTACCCCCATATATACGATCTCTCCCAGGATATGGAAATAGGCCAAGTCGGCGGCCCCATCAAGGTAGCGGAAGGGTATTCTGTATTTAAAATAGTCGACCGGAAAGCGGCCAAGCTCAAACCTTTTAATGCCGCTTCAAAAAAACGCGCTACCGCCTATGTCAGAATCAACAAGGCCAAGCACGGCTATGTGGAGTTCGTGAGCACTTTGCGAGAGAAATACAACGTGGAAATTTTCCCCGCCAATGTTCCCAACATGATCAAAGACGGGAAATTTCAGGCCGACAATTAGCTGATTACTCGCCGCTAGTTATTCTCTAGTGGAGAGAACGCATTACCTTTTCGGCTACTGGCTGGCTCCTTCTAACCTTCTCAAGGTCCGCAGGGCCGTTCTTTCGTCCGGATCGGTTTTGCGGGCCTGTCTGTAGTGCCAAATCGCGTCGCCTGTTTTGTCGTTTAGCAGAGACACCGCACCCTGGATCGAGTACTTACGGGATCGGAAGCGGCGCTCGATGTTTTGTTTCTTCTCTTCGTCCACGTCGAAAAGAAACTCGTTCACCTCCACCACCAAGTGCGGCAACAGGCTTGACAAAGCGGGCAGGCCCGCACCCGTATCCCCTCGCCTGCGGTCGGTAAAGCTTATATAGGGTCGATCGTCGGTGTTCAAAGGACCATGGCCGGCGTAGTCTGCAAAAGCGCGCTCGTCCAAGGCTAGAGTCCCTGCAAAAGCAACCGGATCGGCCAGATCTACCTCTTGCAGAGATTCTTGCACAGCCGCGGCTGACAGCCGTTGTGTCAATAATTCAAAGTCGATGTGTTGCGGCTGGTTTGCCCCCAGCACAATGGAGTATTTGTCGGTCAGCCACAGGGTCGCGTGGGGGAAAACCGCGCGAAATGTTCGCAAGAGCATCTCGTAGTCGGCTACGGCCAGCCCGTGCAAAGGGATCCACTGGGCTATGAAGCCTTCTTTCTTGAGTCGCTGGCGACAGAGCTGGTAGAATTCTTCCGTATACAGCACCCAGCTATCCGCCGTGCCGGGATGGGTCGCGTCGGCGATAATGATATCGTAGCGCTCTGGTGTCCGCATCACGTGGTTTCTGCCGTCGCCGTGGATTAGTCGGAGGCGATCCGTGCCCACCCTGTTGAAGACGTAGTCGTTGTGG
>JAPOYQ010000217.1 GCA_026706505.1 Gemmatimonadota bacterium | reverse complement strand
TCGCTGATTTTTGGTGCCGTGATCTGCCATGACCTCATATACTATGTGGGTGCCGGTGCCGATTTGCCCTTTGAGGTGGGTAGCATCTTGGGCCGCGCCGTGTACACAGGCCTGATCAGTATGGTTTGCTTAGCCGGCTTGACTGTCAAACGCTATATCTTT
Organism: Gemmatimonadota bacterium; assembly: GCA_026706505.1. The sequence goes on along the minus strand of JAPOYQ010000217.1, from coordinate 3,144 downwards.
CCCGCTTGATTATGGAACACCAACTACAACAAGATCAGCGCCCGCCCCTCAACCGCCTCCTCGTGCCCGTCGTCTTGCTGTTCGCGGTTTTGGTCCTGCGTCTGTTCTATTTGCAGGTTGTCACCTCGGCTGACTACGCCCGCGAGTCCGAGGAAAACCGCATTGCTCAGCGGCGCGTCAAAGCCCCGCGCGGGCTGATCTACGATCGCGATGGCCGCATCTTGGCTCGCACCCGGCCGTTTTATACCGTCTCATTGGAGCGCACCTCGCAAAAGGATTTCGACGCGGCTACTGCGGCGTTTACAGAGGCCATTGGCGACCCAGAACTAGACGGCAAGTACAGCCGCAAATACCGCACCATCCGTCTCAAACGCGATGTTGATTTCCGCACGGTATCGATTGTCGAAGAGCGGCTCAAGGCCGACTGGCCCCTGCTCGACATTGAAATCGAGACCCAGCGCTACTATCCCTACGGCACGGCGGCCGCCCACCTGCTCGGCTATATTGGCATCATCCGCGACCAAGATCTACAGGGTAAAAACGATAACGCCTATGTACTCGGCGACTTTATCGGCAAGACCGGGATCGAGAAAGTATACGAGAACAGCCTGCGCGGCCGCGACGGAATGTTGTACGTCGAGATTGACGCGGCCGGGCGCACGGGTCGGGAGTTTCCAGAGCGCGACCAGCTCCCCGTGCCCGGTGAGCCCCTGCACCTGACTATTGACTTGGAGGTACAACTCGCGGTTGAGCGCGCCCTGCCCGATAGCCTAGCCGGTGCGCTGGTCGCGCTCGACCCACGCACCGGGGCCGTGCTGGCTCTGGCGAACAAGCCGACCTTTGACCCCAACATATTCGTGTCTTTCCAGGCCCAAAAGGAGCGGCGGCGGGTGTTGCAGAGCGCGACTGTGCTACTCAACCGCGCTTTGCATGGGCGTTATCCACCTGGCTCGACACTCAAGATGGTTAGTGCCATCGCCGCGCTCGAAACGGGTGTCACCGATACGCTGAGCCTGTTTGAGCCCTGTTATGGTGCACTGCGGGTGGGTAGGACTACGTTTCGCTGCCACAAGCGGACAGGCCACGGCGGTCTAACCCTCCCCGGGGCGATCGAGGTTTCCTGCAACGTCTACTTCTACCATTTGGCCCGGCTGATGAGCATTGAGACGTGGCACAAGTACGCGGCTAAATTCGGCTTTGGCCAGCCGACGGGGATCGTCCATCCCGGAGAAGCCGCTGGCCTCCTACCCTCGCGCCAGTACTACAAAGAACGCGGCGGCTGGTCTTTCGGCCACCAGCTCAACCTCTCCATTGGCCAAGGTGCCATGCTAGTCACGCCCATTCAGATGGCCCGCTACGTGGCTGCTATTGCCAATGGCGGCTACTTGGTCACGCCATACATCAGCGGCGATCCCCCCCCCCGCCAACGCATTGACGGCATTTCGCCAAGGACCTTCGCCATCGTGAGAAAGGCCATGCGCCGAGTAGTGGCTAGCGACACCGGTACCGGCCGCCAAGCGCGGGTTGACGGCGTCACAATCGCGGCCAAGACCGGTACCGCTCAAGTGCCCAGTCGAGACGACGACGCTTGGATGGTAGCTTTTGCTCCGTACGAGAAGCCAGCCATTGTCATAGCGGCCGTGGTCGAAGGAGGCGGCAGCGGTGGGGCGCGAATCGGCCCAGTCGTGCGCGAGGTCGTCAAAGCCTTCTGTATCCAAGAGGGCATTATTGAGCCAGAGGTAACCGAGGCTGACACGCTCTTAGCTAACAACGGAATGCTCTAGCTCATGCGCCTGCTCCGCCAACTCGACTTACCGCTTCTAATTGCGACTTTGACGATCGTGATGCTCGGTATCATCGCGATCTATAGCGCTACGTATCACAACGACTCCACCTCGGTGCAGAACGCTTGGAGCAGGCAGGTCCAATTTGCAATCTTGGCCTTCGCCGTGGCCATAGCTATCGTCTATGTCCCGGAAAAGGTCATTTACAGCGTTGCTTACCTGCTATACCTGTTCGGCATTGTGAGCCTAGTCGCGGTGTTGGCTTGGGGCACGGGCGATGCCACCCGCTGGTTGCGCTTGGGGCCGTTGATGGTGCAGCCTTCGGAGTTGGCCAAAATCGCGACCATCATCGCCTTAGCGCGCTACCTAAGCGACCGCAATATCGAACACATCAATTCTTTCAGAGGCTTTTTCGGGGGCTTGTTGCTCATATTGGTGCCGATCGCTCTGATTGTGCGTCAGCCCGACTTGGGGACTGCGATTTCCTTTGGTGCTCCGCTCTTCCCCATGCTCTATTGGGCGGGAATGCGCAAGTTTTCCATCTTTCTCGTCATCTCACCGCTCATCAGCGTCTTCTGCTCTTTTGATCCACTGTGGCAAGGGGCGACTCCTTACGTCTTCGCCACTTTTGTCGTCGGCAGTACCTTCTTGATCCACCATTTTCTACGCCAGCTCTGGCTGACCATTTCCGTGGCCGTCATCAACTCCTTGGCGGGTTTGCTCACAGTCTATTTTTTGGAGCACTTCCTGCGTCCATACCAGAAAGCCCGCATTATGACCTTCTTTAATCCGGAGAGTGATCCCCTTGGAGACGGGTGGAATATCATCCAGTCCAAGATCGCCATTGGTTCCGGAGGGCTGACAGGTAAGGGCCTGTTAGAAGGTACGCAGACTAAGCACGAATTCCTGCCGGCGGCTCACACTGATTTCATCTTCTCGGTCATCGGGGAGGAGGGGGGATTCGCTGTGGCCCTGATAGTACTGGGCTTGTTCTTTTTTCTCATCTATCGGGCGCTGCACATCGCCTCCACGGCCAACAACATCTTTTACAGTCTGACGGCCGTCGGCTTGGCCGCGATGCTGACCTTCCACGTATTTATCAATATAGGCATGACTATCGGCGTCATGCCTATCACCGGCCTGCCACTTCCCTTTCTAAGTTCGGGAGGCTCCTCGCTGCTATCCAACCTCATCGCCATCGGCTTACTACTCCACATCGACACTTACCGCCACGAGTTCTGAATGCACATCGCTAGACAGGCCGTTTGCTGCGCTCTGCTTGGCACGTTCGTCATTAGCAACCCGCAATGTGGTGCCTATCGAGCCGAGCACGCCCAGATAGCGCATGCCTATTTGCGCG
>JAPOYQ010000142.1 GCA_026706505.1 Gemmatimonadota bacterium | reverse complement strand
ACTTCAGAAACCAGGCCTTCGGATGCTGCCGATGAAACTGCCACTGCAGATACTGCAGTTGCTGTTTTTCGAAGTCATAGGCGAAACTAGGGTCTTGGGCTGCGAACCACTCGTTGTACAGCGACAGGTTGTGGGTCTGCGCTAGATACGCACTACAAAAGCAAAGCTGCTGCAGAAAGGCATCCTCGTCCGGCTCGTGCGTGAAACTGCGATGGGTCACGTTGATGGTCGGCGAAACCGCTTCGCGCCACTGGCAGAACTCCTCCGTGATCTCGATGCGCTTCTGCAGACCACCCTCCGGGAGGCCCGGAACACGCGACGGCATGTGGAGGTGCCAGTACAGCAGGTTCTGAAAGGCACCCGTCACGCCCAACTGCCGCTGCAGCTTGGTGGTGCCCACACGCGGCAGCGACAGGATGCACACCGGTGGCAGCAACCGTTCTTCAAGAATCTCCGGGTGTTGAGCAAAGTCCGCTTGACGCCAGAGCAGGTTGCACAGCAACCTCAGCATCAGCTTTCTGAGCTCGCCTTCCCGGCCTGGAATGATGTTGTCTGTTGCGTTCAGGCCGTCGACGAACTGGTGCAGACCAACCAGAAAGCGTTCATCGCCAAAGTCAGCCAAACCAGTCCGCGCTCGCGCACTGGCCACCAACTCGTCGGCATCAAACATGCTCTAGGCGAGCTGTCGCCCCAGAGTCGCATCGCCCAAAATCGTGGTCCGGTGTACGAGCCGCTTGGTGCCCGGCCTCGTGCCGGTGGTGCAGTGCATCGCGCGCCAGTTGTCCCACATGATCACGTCGCCCGGGGACCACTCCTGGAAATAGTGAAGCTCCGGACGCCGCACGTGCTTGACGATGCGCCGCAGCAGATCGTCCGCCTCGTCTTCGGACAGGCCTGCCTCTTCTGGCGCGATCACTCGATTCAGGAAGAACGGCACGATCTGGAGCACTTGGCGGCCAGACACCGGGTGCGTGCCCACAGCCGGATAAGCGGCATCGGGGAAATCCGGCACGCCTGCCTCCTCGACGCTTTTGGGGAGGTTGGGGCCGGGTTCAAACTTCACGTTGTCGCAAAAGCGCATCTGGCCTTGGTTCTGCACGAAGTGATAGGCCACTTCGAGATCGGACAACAGCGCCTGCGTTTCGGAGTCCAACCGGTCGTACGCCAGAGCGCGATCACCGAAGCCGGTCATCCCCTCGTTGTCCGGTACCTGAACCGCGCGGAGCACCGCGCCGTGATTGGGCTTGCCTGTATAGATGAGATCGACATGCCAGTCCAACCGGGCCACCAGAGGCTCGCCGTCAAAGTAGGCTAAGGTGAGGTAATCGTCCTCATCGCCGGCCTTGTTAATGAAAAGCTCAGGATGGTCGGGATGCCGTGTGCTGGGCAGCGGGTGAATGGCCAGCGGTCCGAAGACACGGCTGAGTTCGATCTGTGTCTCGGCATCAATGTCCTGTTCGCGGAAGACGAGTATGGCGTGCTCGTACCAGAGCGCCTTGAGCTCTTCAGCCATCGCGTCTGAGATTGGCTGGCGGAGGTCGAAGTCGAGCACCTGCACGCCGACGTGCTCGAGCGGTTCGATGGACAAAGACATGTCGAGTACCCCCCTTCCCTATCACCCTAGCCCGGCGCAAGCGCCTCCAAGGCCTTACGATCAATGCCAAACTCACCGTCCGGGGTGAGCGGCTGAATGCAAACGTGATCAGCCCCATTCGCCCAGTGTTCCTCCACCCGTTTCATGATGGCGGTCTCATCGCCCCAGGCGACGATGCCGTCCACCAGCCGGTCGCTGCCGCCGTTCTCGAAGTCTTCCTCGGTGTAGCCCATGGCCAAGAGGTAGTTGCGATAGTTGGCAAGCCCCAGGTGCAAGGCCATGTGCTGTCGAGCGACTCGTCTCGCCTCGCTCGCGTCTTCGATGAACAGAACGTGCTGTTCCGGCGCCAGCAACGGCCCCGGACCCATGATCCCCCTAGCCCGCGCCGTGTGTTCCGGTGTGACGAAAAACGGGTGGGCGCCATCAGCCTGATCGCCAGCCAGCCGAATCATCTTGTCCTGCAAAGCGGCAAGCACCACCAAGCCTCTGGCCTCGACCGGCGGCGAGTTGTAGGGTACCCCCGCCATCTGCTCGAGATAGCTGCGCATCGCACTTAATGGCTTTGCGTATTGGTGTTGACGGACGCTACTGACAACTTCGCCGTGGGACACCCCAAGGCCGAGCACCAAGCGCCCATCGCTCACTTCATCCAGTGCGTTTTGGCAGCCCACCATCGTCACCGGATCGCGGCTGTAGATGCTGACGATCCCGGTGGCAAGCTTTAGGTCAGTGGTTTCGCGAGCCACTGCGGTCAACTCAACGAACTGGTCCCGCGCCAGCGCGTCTGGTATCCAAAGGGTGCCGTAGCCCCAGCGCTCGATATCTTGGGCCAGCCCAACGACTTCCGAGATGGGGCTGAAGCAGGTTGCCGCCCAGACACCCAATCGGCCCAACTGTTCTTTTTCCATAAATCAAACCTCGACGCCAACGTCCTCGAGCGGAGCCGCTTCCAATGCCTTGCCGGTTCGGCCCCTGCCGCTCTCAATTTAAATTATTCGATAGTCAATATGCAATTGTACTTTGCATGAACAGGTAATGTAGGCCAATATGATCTTCTTTGCGCTGTTTTCTTCCCGCAGAATCACGATTGCGGGGCCGGGCGGACGGACGGGTCGCGCTGCCTCATTCCAAAGGAGCCCGCTGACATCAGTGGAGATTGATCACGCCAAAACGGTCTCGACCATGAGTGACGCCGCCCGGCCGTTCATGGGCCCGAGAATAGTCGCCGTCTCGTTTTTCGGGTCGCTGGCCACCTATGGCGTGATCATGGCCGTTGTCGGGAACTTTGTCGGACCGATCGGCGCAACATTCAGCGTACCTCCCACGACCATCGGCCTGTCGCTGGGGATTCTCACACTGATACTCGGCGTACTAGGCCCACTGGTAGGTCGTGCCATCGACTCCGGCCACACCCGTGTCATGATGGCGCTAGGCGCTGCGGTCGTTGGCTGCGGACTCCTACTGCTCGCGCGAGCCACGACCTTCACGCAACTGGTTCTCTGCTTTCTCTGTCTCGTCGCCCCCGGGCTCGCATTCTGTGGCCACATCGCCACCGCGGGGTTGATCACGAGTTGGTACCGCCGCAACCGCGGCCTGATGATGGGGCTGGCGCTCACCGGTCCCACGTTTGCCATGTGGATCGGCCCATTCTTCGTCGAATCGATCATGCAGGTCGCAGACTGGCGGACGGCAATGTCTGCGCTGGGTGCAGTGATAC
>JAPOYQ010000276.1 GCA_026706505.1 Gemmatimonadota bacterium | reverse complement strand
GCCATAGCCGACGGCATAGGGCCAATAGTACTCGACCATGGCGGCTAAGCTCAGCGCCTGATATTCGCGGCCATTGGCAGCCGTCAGCAAGATTTTCTCCGGGTTCAACCACACCTTGGGGAATTCGTAGTTTTTCACCTTTAAACTGAAGACCGTAAAGCGGGCGGGAGCCCACGACTGCTCCGGTGGATTCCAGTCCGAATACGTATAGGGGTTGAGCTCCATTTCGTATGGATTGAGATAAAAACTCGACTTATCCGGGCTGTGAGCGGCGAGCTGCCGGTTGAGGATTTCGTCGGTCAGAGGGCGCAGATTGACCTCCAGCCGGCCCTGGGTATAGGTAATGCTGCGATCGTCGCCAATTGACAACTCGGCGCTCTGCTGTTCGGTGGCCGGTTGGATGGGGCCGGCAAAATGCCGCATCCCGAGCCGGTGGCCGCAGCTAAGGAGGGATAGCGAGATGGCCGTTAAGACGAGGGTATAGCCCGTTCTTTTCATAGCGTTGCTCCTATCACAATTCCAGATCCACGAGATGCTCTTCAAACACCTCCACCTGCGCCGCGTATTGTTCCCGCAGCCTGACGATCAATTCCTCGAAGTACTTGTTCTCCTCGGACTTTCGCAGCCAGTACTTGGCCCGCCGCACCGTCTGTGGAAAAGGCTCGGGCCGGTCGGGGATGCGCTCCTCGACCTTGAATATGGAAAAGCCTTCCTTTAGCGCTAAAGGCCCTTGCAGCTCGTCAACGGGAGCTTTTTCCATAGCCTCGTCGTGGAGCGGGCCGAATAGGGCCCGCTCGTACGCGTGCAGGTGAATCCGCCCCTGTTGCTGTTTGGCAAATTGCCGCGTGGTGTGGCGCACGGCGAGCGTCTCCATATCCGCTCCGCCTTCAATTTCCCTCAGCAGCGAATCGGCCATGGCCTGGGTGGGCACCAAAATCTCCAAAATCACGGTTGCGCGCGGCTCCATGAACTTGTGCAGGTTGTTCTCGTAATAGCGGCGCGCCGAGGCGTCAGTAGTATCGATCAGAGCCTGAACTTCCCGCTCTTTGAGCGCTTCGAGTAGCAGAGCTTCTCTCTTGTTGTGCAGCCAAACCACGACCGCCGGGTCTTTGTCCAAGCCCTCCTCAAGAGCTTCGAGGTAAAATAGCCGAAGCGACAGGATGTACGTATCAATGAACTCGGCAATGCCCTCGCGACTGAATTCGAGCCGGTACTGGAAGCGGGCCTGCGAATACGCATTCATCAAGTCCTCGATGGTGAAGTGCCCGCGGTCGTAGTGGCCCAGAATCCGCTCGCGGTCTGCCGGCGCAATTTCCCACAAGGCATTACTGCCCTTGGTGCCCTCGGCGATGAGGAACGCGACAGCGGTCGTATCCACCTCAACTTTGTACTTGGGCTTGAGTACAGCCACTCGCTCTTGCTGGGCGAGATAGTATTTCTGCCGGAAGAGCCACTGGGCGAATACTTGGAGGTAATAGTCGGGCGCGGGGGCTTCGTCCAGCACCTTGAAAATCTCGTACGCGCCCCGCAGTTGAAAGGGCTGACTGACCTCGCCCTCCGGCACCTCGAACAGGACGTGGGCAATGGACAACGGGAGTTGCACATCGCGCAAGTTCTCTCGGCCTATGAAGTGATCGCTCAGCAGGCCGCCATTGGCTGCCGTGACCCGATTCGCCGAGCGTTCCGCAACCACTTCTGCAAACGGGCGTCCCCGCTCCAATTCCTCGACGACTTGTTGGGCTTGCTCTTCGCTTTCCACCCGAATGTGCGCTAGCTTGAGCAAGCGGCTCCACTTGCTCTTGGCGAATTGCTCCCGGACTTCCTGTTCCGAGGGCTGGCTCTCGGGCAGCACGTGCCGCTCTAGGTACTCTTTGACGATCCTGTTTTGCTGCTCCTGATCCCATTGCGCGGTGAATTGCGCCTCTTTGTCCAAGCCTTTGGCGCGAGCTTCCACGAGCATCAATTCCATATCGATCAGGGTCTGGAGGTAGTCCTTGACCGCGTCAATGCCAGCAGCTTCCGATCTCAGCAGGGCCGGCGTCTCTGCGGCGAAAAGGGTTAGGTCCTCGCGGGTAATTTTTTTGTCGCCGACTCGGGCGGCCACATTGTCGGCAACATCGCTAGGACTGCCGCACTGAATCAAGGCGAGCGCGGCGAGGGTCGAGATACTTCTGAGCATTAGAGGTCTCCAGTAGCGGCAAATAGACGGACAAAGGCCACAGTTTCCGTTATGTTGAGATCGTCTTTGTCAAAGTTTTTTTGTTCGCGTTGAAACCCGGCGTTTAGGGTGAGCTTGTAGCCTATGTACGCCGAGGTATTGGAAAATACAAAGGCAAAGACAAAGCTGTTGAAGTCGTCCTCTTCGCCCGAGCGCAAGTTCTGCTGATCTTTCAGGTTGTTGAAATTGCTGAACTCCAGCCCAATATCGACCCAAGTCTGCGGCAGAAAATTGTAGCGGGAGACCAAAAAGAGAATCTCCTCGCGGTCGCGGGAAATGCTCAGTTCCTTGGACACGGCGCGGGTGGAGGGAAGCTGACGCCGATAGATGCTCTTGAACTTGGGCCACAGGGTCAGGGTGGCAAAAGGCTTGATTTCGTAATCGGCCTTGTTGATCAAACCAAAAAAGGAGCGATCGCGCTTGCGCTCGGCCTCCTTACCTTGCTGGAAGAACTTTTCAAACTTCAGCTTGGACGTCACGTGGAGGTTGGCCAGCGGCGCGTACTTGGCGTGGGTGTAGAAGCTGTTGATGAACGTGTCTTGGGCATCGAGCGGATCGTTGAAGGGGCGCTGGCCCTCGGGGTCCTCCCAGATAAGGCGATCTTCGCGGATGGCGTCTTGGGTGCGGCGGGCCAGTTCAAAAACGGCGATTTGCAGGTTGGGGAAATCCCACTCCGCGGTCAACAGCCCGTAGCTGGTGTGGTTCCGGTTGCCGCTGCTGATCTCGCGCTGGCTCAGTTGGCCCAAGGCCAAGTTGATGTCCTCGCTAAGGGCCAAGCCAGCGTAGGCGTTGTACCCCGTGCGATCGCGCTCATACGGCAAGTCGGCCACCAAGTCGTCCTCGTAGCGGTCGATGATGGTGTTGTTGTTCATGTCCATGCCGAAGAGAAATTCGGGCGCATCAACCGCATAGCGCAGGAAGGGTTCGGCGTAATCGGGTTTGCTGTTCTGGTTCTGGTTGAAATCCGAGATGAAGTCGTTGTTTTCGTCGAGGCCGGGAAAGACTTGGCGATCCCCTCCAGAGCCTGTGCCCAATTCCTCGGTCAGCGTTACGGTAACGCCCTGGGACTGACGGATCCAATCAGGGTTTATGTC
>JAPOYQ010000277.1 GCA_026706505.1 Gemmatimonadota bacterium | reverse complement strand
ATGCTGAAGAGTAAGATTATCTAGCTCAAGCCCTGATCGAAGGGGACTGGTGGCTCACCACTCACCGCACCTATGTCCACGGTCCGCTCTATCCCGCGCTGTTGGCTCTGCTCAAGCTGGGCGGAGCCGGGCTCGTGGCCACGCGTCTGTTCCAGGCCGTCCTCGGGGCTTTATCCTGCGTCCTACTCTACGTTATTGCCCGTCGCTTTTTCCCCGCTCCTACCCCTTTGCTAACTGGCTTGATAGCAGTTGGGTACGGGCCCTTTATCCTCTACAACGGCGAACTGCTGGCCACCACTCTGACCGTATTCATCGAACTGCTTTTGGTGATCCAACTGGTGCGCTGCACCGACCGCCCTAGCTATTGGTCGACTGCTGGAGCTGGAGCGCTACTAGGCCTACTGATCGAGACGCGCAGCAATACCCTGTTGCTAGTGCCGGTGGCCCTCTGGTGGCTCTATCACCGGACTCGATCCCGATTACTGGTGCCTTTCTGCGTGGGACTCTGCGCCGTCCTGACCCCCTTCCTAGTCCATAACTATCTCGTCCAAGGCACGCCGCTCCCTTTCCAAGGGGCTTGGAGCTTCTACATGGGCAACAATCCGGCGGCCGACGGCACCCCGTATGCACGCCAGGGGATAGACTGGCAACGCCTCGAAATACTGCCATATCAGGCCGATATGGCCGCTTCGCCAGCCGACAGAGGCCGGTTCTATCTGAGTGAGAGTCTCGACTTCATTGTCGACCAACCGCTCGCCTATCTCCACTTGCTCTACCGCAAATTCAGGCTGTTCTGGCACGCCTTTGAAATCCCAGTGAGCGTTGATATCCACTTTTACGAGGCGCATTCCCGCCTGAGTTACCTGAACCTTTTCGGCTTTGGCATTGTTGCGCCTCTAGCTCTAATGGGGTTGGTGTGGAACTGGAACCGATGGCGCCAATACGGCTTGCTCTACGGATTTGGACTATCCTACTTGGTCTCGGCGCTGCTCTTTACGGTGTGCGCTCGCTATCGACTTCCCGCGGTGCCTTTTCTGATGCTTTTCGCCGCCGAAGCTCTCCGCCAAGGTGTCCTCAGTCTAAAGGAGCACCAGTGGCGGCGCAGTGCGGCCTTGACGCTGATTCTGGGTGCTGCTCTTGCACTGGGGCACACTGGAGTTGACCCCGCACAGGTGGATCATCTGCGCTCTGCTTGGCTCCAAGGACAGGTTCACATGCGCAACCAAGCATATGACCGCGCCGAGAGGGCCTATTTGCAAGCGCTCCAAGCCGGTCCCGATGCAGATGTCTACAGCAGTCTGGGCGCGGCTTACGAAGCGCAGGGGCGGCTTCGCGAAGCTGAAACGGCTTATCGCCGAGCCCTCGCTCTGGCCTCTGATCACACCCGAGCCCGGCTCAATCTGGGCAATCATCTCCGCGGGGAGCAGGGCTCCGATGAAGCCAAGACCCTCTTCCTTGAGGCGCTTGCCAACGATCCCCGACCCGCCATTCAATACGAAGGCCACTACTATCTGGGCTACCTCTACTTGGACCAGCGGGACTATCTGCGGGCTTATGGCTCTTTGACTACGGCTGTAGAAGCAGAGCAACGGGCCGAAGGTTTCTACGCCTTGGCTAATGCCTGCCATCGTCTAGGACGCCAGGACGAGCAGATCCGGCATTTGCGGCAGACTGTGGATATAGATCCAGAATTTGCCGCTGCCCACCGCAATCTTGGAGCCTTGTATCTGCAGCGAGGCGAGCACTCCCTTGCCGAAGAGGCGCTGCGCCGAGCCCTGCAACTCGAACCTGATGTGGATATAGCCCACTACAATCTGGGCGTACTCTATATGCGCACTGGGCGACGAGATTTGGCCCAGACTGCCTTCGAAACCGCCGAGCGGCTACGCCGGGCGGGGACATCCCCCTAAAAGAGGGCTTAAAATTCCGGCCTAGCGGTACATGATTACAACAGCTACCGGAAATATTGAGGCATCCTTCAATAGGCGACGTGTAGTGGTTTTACCACCTCGACCGTTTGGCGGTCAGTATCGACGGAGACGCGGTATAGGTACAGGCCCGGCGGCACCAGCCGCCCCGACTCGTCCCGACCATCCCACACCCGCTCATAGATACCCACATCGTCCAACCCTTCATACACCTGACGCACCCGACGACCCGACAAGTCCCACACGGCCACCACCACCCAGGACGGACTCGTCAACTCCACCAAGCTATACCCCAATCCCACCACATCGTTGTGCGCATCTCCGTTGGGCGTCAAAACCGCTGGTCCTTCCTCTATCTGCAACACGTCTTGATGTTCCACTTTGGTGGCCACCCACACCCGATTGTCCTCATAGGCGGGGGTAGCATCGCCCTCTTGTACGCTCTGGGGCACCTCCAACGGCTGGGCACTATCCCACACCCGCATTGAAAAAGCCGATCCATAGCGCAACACCTCCGCCTCGAAGATCACCTCGACCAAAGCGCCCGAATCCTGAGCCGTCAATCGCGGTATACTCACGACTACTCGGTGCAACTCGGCCGCTTCCACTGCATAATCTACCGGCTCATCGCCGATGCGCACTTGAGTTACGGGTCCTAGCTGTGCCGTTGTGATTACCTCCAACCGGTCAAACCCGCCACTGTCTACTCCAATGGTAGGTCGCAACACATAGGTAAACTGCTGTGGCTGTCCTACCGTTGCCTCCACAGGCCAGACCTCCCCGACCAACTGCGTGGCTACCGGTGGGGAAGCGCGCACTTCGAGAAAGTCCACCTGTCCGCCATCGTCGTCTTGGGGTAGAAAATCGACCCTAAGTTGGAGATAGCGTCTTGGGCTCAGCGACACTACGGGGGTGCCACTGCTGTCGGCAAAGGCATAGGGGGACGACCAGAACGTCCAGTTAGCATGATCGTAGCCGATACCGGCTTTTTCACCCACAGCTAACTTGGTGTAGTCGGTTCGGCTAACGGGTGTTTTTTCGTCGCCTCTGCCGGTGAAGCGCCAGAACAGGTCGGGGTCGTCGTCTTGGCCGGATCGGGATTGGATAAGCACTTGGGCTTTGGGGTCTTGTCGTCCGGCCCAGCGCAGGTTGCCCCAGGCCATGGGCTGACCAAAATCGAGAATATTGGAGATATAAGTTGCTTGTTCGGCAAAGCCTTTGGCGTAGATTTCTATCTCGTTGACTTCCCAGTCCTCGCCGTGTTCGCCCACAGTCACCTGCACAAATTCCACATCCTCGTGTGCTAGAATGGGCACATCCAAGATCTGCTCTCGGTTGTCACGCACCTCGACGATCCAAGGCGACAACGGCTCGGGAGTAAGACTAAAA
>JAPOYQ010000390.1 GCA_026706505.1 Gemmatimonadota bacterium | reverse complement strand
AAACGTCTGTCGCATGGTCTTTTACCCACAACACCTTTGCCAGAGTATTAACTGGCCCCAACCGCATTAGCGTCCGCTCCCGCAGCAAGTCACCTGCGCGCTTCTCGGCCCAATCGCACTCTGCTTGCGAGCGGTGATCGAGCCAGATCGGCACCCGCTGCAGGGGCTGCCCGGCGCTGTCGACAAATACCGCGCCGTTGATCTGCCCCGACAGACCGACACAGGCGACCTGCGCAGGGTCAATATCAGCGATAGCCTGACGCGCAGACGCGCACAGCCCTTGCCACCAATCCTCCGGGTCTTGCTCAACCCACCCAGGATGCGGCTTGTGGAGCGGATACTCGGCCTGCCCTCTAGCGACGAGGTCGCCTGCCTCGTCGATGAGGACGGCCTTAGTGCTTCCAGTGCCCAAATCAATGCCCAGTGCGTAACGCATCTAATCCTCCTATCCGAACCGATCCACGTTGCACAAACTCAGATCAAAACCCGGCTCCTCCCCTTGGACCACGCGCGCGATCACCGCCCCGGTCACCGCCCCCAGCGAGACCCCAACCATGGCGTGTCCAGCCGCCACCGTGAGATTGTCGTAGTCCCGCGCCCGCCCCAAAAAGGGCAAGCCATCCGGCGTGCAGGGCCGCAGGCCTCGCCACACCTCGATTAGCTCTAGCGCATCCGACGTCCACGCCGGCACGTAGCGCGGCACCGCATTGACAATCGCGGCGACCCGCCGGCGGTTGATCGACGTATCCATGCCCGCCAATTCGAGCGTACCGGCAAAGCGCAGCTTGTCGCCCATTGGAGTGGTGCCGACGCGCGCCTCCACCAACATCAGCGGTACCTCTGGGCACGGATCCGGCTTGTGGACGGTGACGCTGTAGCCCTTGGCTGGCTGCACCGGCAGGGACAGGCCCAATTCGCGGCCCACGCCCGGAGACCACGCCCCGCTGCACAGCACGACTTCGTCAGCGGCAAAATCCCCGCGCGTCGTCTCGACTACTTGCAGGCGACGCCCCTGTTTGCCAAACCCCAACACCTCGGTTTTCTCGTTGAGCTGCACCCCTCGCTCGACGCAGCGCGCGGCCAAGGCGCGCACGAGACGCGCCGGGTCCAAGTGGGCGTCCTGTGCGTAAAACGCTCCGCCCACGCAGTCCAATTCCACGACCGAGGCGCGCTCCTGCGCCTGTTGGGCATCGACCATTTCCACCTCTATCCCTATCTCCTGCATCAGTTCGGCCTCTTCGTGGACGCTTTCCATCCCCTGCTCGGTCTTGCACAGCAGGAGTCTGCCCTCGTGCCCAAAAGCAAAATCCAATTCCGCGGCCAGCGTCTCATAGAGCCGAAAGCTCTCCAAGTGCATATCCCGCAACAGCGGCATGGCCTGCCGCACCCGCCGCATGGTGCTGGCCTTGCGGAATTGCCACAGCCAAGCCACAAGGTCGAGATCCCAGCGCCACTTGATGTAGAAGGGGCTGTCTGGGTCGAACATCCACCGCAACCCCTGAGCGATAACCCCCGGCTCGGCCAGCGGTACGCTGTGGCTGGGGACGATCAGCCCGGCGTTGCCGTAGGAACTCCCCGCGCAGACCTCATCCTTTTCGACCACAGTAACCTCGCGGCCCTGTTCCTGAAGAAAGTGCGCCGCGCAGATACCAACGACTCCGCCGCCGATGACCAGCACATCTACCTGTTGCGTCATAGCCAAGCCTCGCGTTTGTCCGACCGGTTGTGTTTCACTCTGAGTATTCAGGGACATTATACGCTGAAAATCTGCGTTGAGCCACCAACAGAAAGGAACTATCCATGCTAGATCGCGCCGTGCGCACCGTATCATCCGCCTGTGCACCCCACGCGGACTGCTCGACGACACCCCAGCCGATCCGCTTGCGGACGCGGATTATCCGTTAAGCCCCCTTGACAGAGGGGTATTTTATTATATCATATATGCTATAATAAAATAGCAAAGGTGCTATAAATGCCTTTTGATTATCAACAGATCAAGGAATTCCGCCGGTGCCTCGGCCTGACCCAGACCCAATTGGCCAAAAAACTACAGGTACCGCAATGCACCATCGCCCGCTGGGAAACGGGCAAAACCGCGCCTAACGCTGGCCACATCGGCGAAATGTGCGATTTCGGCCGCGTCGCAGGCATCGAACCCGGTTTCTTCTTCCCAGCCTTCAGCCGCTGGACTCCGGGGAAAGCACCACAATAGCATTGGGATAAATACCCGAAGGCTTCTCGCCTTCATTCATAATAAGGAGCCTAAAATGGCCAAAAACACCGTCGTCCTCACTGACGCCACCTTCGATGAAGAAGTACTGCAAGCGCAAGAGCCGGTCTTGGTAGATTTCAGTGCCATCTGGTGCCCCCCCTGCCGCGTCCTAGAGCCGGTGGTCGAGGAACTGGCTGGAGAATACGCTGGCCGCGTCAAAGTGGCCAAACTCGACGCCGACCAGTACCAAGAGACGGTCTCGCGCTACCAGATCCGAGGCCTGCCGACCCTGCTCTTTTTCAAGGACGGCCAAGTTCAGGACACCGTCGTCGGCGCAGCCCCTAAAGGCCAGTTGGTACAAAAATTGGATGCCGTCCTCCAAGCCTCGTAGCTAATTGCGCCATAGCCAAGCCTCGCGTTTGTCCGGCACCTTGACGCCGGTTGTGTTTCGCTCTAGGTATTCAGGGACATTATACGCTGAAAATCTGCGTTGAACCACCAGCAGAAAGGAACTATCCATGCTAGATCGCGCCGTGCGCATCGGGATGATCGGCTGCGGCACCCAAGCCAACGTCCACTTTACCGGCCTCAAGTCCCTGGGCGCGGACCAAGCAACGGTTGCCGCGGTCTGCGACCTCGACGACGAGCGCCTCGCCGCGGCCTGCCAGCTCTGGCCCGCAGCCCGCGCGGCCAAAGACTACCGGGACATGCTCGCGCCCGGCGACCTCGACTTAGTCATCGTCGCCACCATGCCCAACACGCACGAAGCCATGTCCTTGGCCAGCCTCGACGCCGGAGCCTGCGTGCTGTGCGAAAAGCCCTTTATGATGAATGGCGCACAGGCCGAAGCCGTCCTCGCCAAAGCCGAGGAAACCGGGCTACAAGTCCAGCTCGGCACCAACATGCGCTATATGCCGAGTTCGCGGTATTTGCACGACCTAGTCCAGGGCGGCACCATCGGCGAGCCAGTGTTCGCCAAGGCGTGGGGCTGCCACGACGACCCTCCTGTCTGGGGACCGCACTACCACCTAGCCACTTCCGGCGGCGGAGTCCTCGCCTCGACCCTGGTCCACACGCTCGACCTAGCGATGTGGGTCGGCGGCTC
>JAPOYQ010000352.1 GCA_026706505.1 Gemmatimonadota bacterium | reverse complement strand
CCGCGACGAGCGCGGCCCAGGACTGGCGCTGGTGCAGGTCAGTCGCGGTACTGCATTCGGCGATTTGGACAACGACGGCGACTTGGATATTGCGGTGAACAACTCCAATGAACGGCCAGCCCTGTTGCGCAACGACTCAGTTGTCGGCGGGTGGTTGGGGCTTAGGTTGCGGGGCGCGGCGAGCAATCGCGACGCCATTGGGGCGCGAATCGCGCTGACGACCGGCGACCGCACTCTCGTGCGCGAGGTTCGCCGCAACGCGAGCTATCTGTCGTCGAACGATCCCCGCGTGCTCTTTGGCCTTGGGGATGCCGAGGTCGCCGAGCGGGTTGAGATCCGCTGGCCGTCTGGCGTCATCCAAGTTGTCGAGACCCTGCCCGGGCGGCAATACGTGGCCATAGAGGAGGAGACCAGTCAGTGACTAAATGGATTTGGTTCGCACTGAGTATTGCGCTGGCAGTCGGCTGCGAGACCAAGCCGGAAGCCCCGCCCGCTCAGCCGGTAATACAGCCGCCTCCGGTTGAGGATCCGCTGCTGATCGGGCGTGCCCTGTTGCGGCAGAAGCGCTACGCGGATGCGCTCGAGGTGTATGGGGAAGCGCGCAAGCGCCATCCGCAGTCGGGCGAGGTGCTGGCCACGTTGGGCCGGATCCATTTGGCCTTGGGCCAGTCCGAAGAGGCGACCCAATTCTACGAAATGGCCGTGGCCCTCGAATCCGATCAGCCCGAATGGCTCGTTGCCCTAGGCAATGTGCATCTGAAACTGAGCCGCTACGACGAAGCCCACGCCGCGTTTGCTGCGGCCTTGGCCTTGGACTCGACGTACGCGCCAGCGCGGCGCAACAAGGCGGCGGTGTACAGCAAGCAGGGGCGGTTGGGCGACGCCGCTCACGAATACGAGCGCGCCTTAGCACTGCGTCCCGAACATCTCCACACCCGCTTTAACCTCGGGCTGGTGTACGCCGGTTTAGGCCGATATGCAGACGCCAGCGCGGCCCTGCAACAGGTCTTAACGGCAGCGCCGAAAAATGCGCGCGCACTCTACGCGATGGGGGAGATTCGGCTGCAGGACGACGACGACAAGGGGGCAGTCGAGTACTTTGAGCGCACGCTGGCGGCCGACACTACGTACGCGGAGGCGCATCTGCAATTGGGGAGGATCCAGATGCGCCAAAACGATCTAGCGGCTGCGGCCGATCACTTCCGCCGGACCATTCTAATCGAACCTGGGCTTGCCGAGTCCTTCCGTCTGCTAGGCCAGATCCACCTGCGGCAGGGCCGTGAGGCAGCCGGAGAAAAATCTCTCGCCGCCTACGAGAAGATTAAGCGGGTCGAAGGGGATATCCAGCGCTATCGCGAGCAGGTACGCAGCGATCCGGACGACGCCGAAGCTCATTATAGCTTAGGTTTTATATACAACCGCTTAGGGTTTACCGGCGTGGCCCTGCCGCACTACGCCCAAGCTGTGCGGATCAACCCCGCACATGTGCGGGCGCTGAACAACATGGGCAATATCTACTTGCGCACTGGCCATTTCGATCAAGCGGCAGCCGCCTATGAGCAGATCGTCCAACAAGACCCCGAGCACGTGGCCGCCTTTGTGGCCCTCGGTCAGGTTTATTTGAACCAGCAGCGTACGGATGAAGCCATCGCCATGCTCAACCGCGCCCTCGCGCTTGACGAAAACTGTCTTGGTGCCCACCAAGCCTTGGCCGAAGCCTACAAGCGGCTGGGGCAGATTGCCAAAAGCGAAGAACACAAACGCATGGCCGACGCTTTGATTAGAAAGCAAAAAGATGACCAATAACGCGAAAAAATGGGTGGGGCTTGCAGCTTGTGCGCTCCTTCTCTGTTGCGCCCAAGAGTCGGCGGTCCCGACTGTGGAGAGCGGTGGTTTAGTGGTAGTTGGTACCGCTTTGGCCCAAGTTGGCGACGACCTAATCGACGAGCGCGAATTCCGCCGCTACGAAGCGCAGATCCAACCGCAGCACCACTCGTTAGCGCGCGGCGTGGAAGAGCACCGCGAGCACCTGATAAGTTTGATCGACATCAAGCTCATGGTGCGCGAGGC
This sequence comes from Gemmatimonadota bacterium, assembly GCA_026706505.1. The sequence continues at coordinate 1,251 of JAPOYQ010000352.1, read as the reverse complement.
GTATGCGCGGGGATTGGACAAAAACCCCGAATGGATCAAGGCTGTGGAACTCGCCCAGCACAAGGCCATGATCGAAGCCTATCTGCGCAAGCAAGTTGGTCTACAAATCGAGATTTCCGAAGACGAGTTACGAGCCAATTTTGCCGCGCATCCAGCCCGCCACGCCGTGCGTGGGGCACACATCCTGCTCGACAGTCGCGCCCGCGCTGATTCTATCTACGCGGAGATCGCATCAGGTCGGGCCACCTTTGAGGACATGGCGCGCAAGCACTCGCTGGACGAGGCGACTGCGGCCGAGGGGGGCTGGTTTGATTCGTACTATGCCTTCGACCGGGTTTCAGACCGAGTGTACGAGCGCGTGTTCTCGTTGGACGTAGGCGAGGTCAGCCAGCCCTTCCGCACGCCCCAAGGCTGGGAAATCGCCAAGGTCGTCGATAAGAAATTGGTGCCTTTTGAGAAGTATCGCACGGTGATCCAGCGGGCGACTTTTCTCGAGAAAATTGCGAACTTGCGCAGCGAGCACATCGACAAGCTGGTCGCCGAGAGCGGCTTGCGCCCGGTGGGGGAGCAGGTGCGGCGCTTTGTCGCGGCTTGGAACGAACAGCCTGGCTCGCCGCAGTTAACGCCCGAGGAGTGGGCCGCCCCGCTCTACGAGTACGATGGCGGCGTCATCACTGTGCAGCAGGGCAGCTATTTGCTGCACAATACGCGGCTGGGCCGCGCCCAAATCGACAGCGCCTTGCTCGACGATCGAATCCGCCGCCGTGGGGCACCAGATCTGCTATTGGGCTTGGCGGCCGAGCGCGGTGGATACGGCGAGCGGCCCGAGGTGCAGGAGAAGGTGACGGCCGAAAAGGAGCAGTTGCTACTGCAAGGGCTGTGGGAAGAGTTGCTCGAAGACGCCTTAGAGGTGAGCGAAGAGGAAGCGCGTGCCCACTACGAGGCGCATCCAGAAATGTACTGGGCGCCAGAGGAAATCGTGATCCAAGAAATCATGGTCGCCGACGAGTCGCTCGCCCAAGAGCTGCTGGAGCAAATTCGCAACGGCGCTGATATGGCCGCGTTGGCAACCAAGCACAGCATACGCCGCGACGCGGATGAAAACGGCGGCCTCTACGCGCTGCGCGCATTTGAAAAAATCGTTTACAAGGAGCTAATGGACGCGGCCATATCCGCGCCCGAAAGGGAATTGCAAGGTCCGATTGAACTAGTCGCCCCCTTGCCTACTTCTCTGCGCGATCCTCAGCCTTT
>JAPOYQ010000710.1:1973-3324 GCA_026706505.1 Gemmatimonadota bacterium | reverse complement strand
CGGAGATCGAGTCGTAGAGGCGGCCCCAAGCGTGGAGACCGTCAACGCCGAGGTCGGCAGACAGCATCTCCTTTTCCGGGCTCATGGTGCGCTGCGCGTCTTCGCGCTGACGGCGGAGGAAGTGGCCGCAGTCGGCCAAGGCGGGCCGTTGGGCGAACGTGGCAAACATTTCGTCGGAGGCGTCCTTGAGCGCGCGCAGGAGTTCGACGTCGAGCTTTTCGCTCTCGGCCGCTAGCAGGGCAAAGGCGGCCTCCTCGCGGGCGTAGTCTTCATTGCGGGCGTCCGCCGCGGTGAGGCAGCCGAGGTAGGATCCCAGATGAGAGAGGCGGTCAGTCAGGCCCTCAGTCCGGAGGAACACGGCCTCCCAGGAGCCGGCATTGTCCTCGGCAAGCGGTGCTAGGGCAGCGGCTTGTTCGCGTGCCGTTGCAATATCCCTTTGCAGTTCATCCTTGAATTGCCGCATGGCTGGGCCATCAAATTCATCAAAATAGCTCGTCAGGTCCCAATCCATGGCTGCTGGAGTAGTGGTCATGGGGCGTTTTCCTTGCTGTGATGTAAGTGATGGGTAAAATAACAGTGCCCTCTGGTACAAAGGCAAATTGGTCACTAAATGAGGGTCTCCCTATATTGGGCACCTCCATCCCGTCCGCTTATTTACAGAGGTCCACGATGCTCAAATGCGCAACTTCCCTGTGGTCGGCCGATTTGGCCAATCTCGCGGCTGATATCCGGCGCGTCGAACCCTATTCGGAGTGCTTCCACCTCGACGTGGCCGATGGCCATTATGCGCCGACGATGCTGTTTTTTCCAGATCTGGTGGCGGCACTGCGGCCGCATACGGCTCGACCCTTTGAAATGCACCTGATGACCACCGATCCGGTCGCGTGGATTGACCCTTTGCCGAGGCGGGTGCCGACGCCATTATCATCTGCTTTGACTCGACCGCTGATCCGGGTGCCGTGCTGGAGGTGATCAAGGCGAGGGGACTTCAGGCCGGGGTCTCGTTGTTGCTGGAAGAGGATCTCGACCTACTCGATCCCTATTGGACGCTATTGGATGTGTTGACGTTGCTGAACACGGCTGCCGGGATCAAGGGTGCCGATATGGACCCGCAGGCACCCGCTAGGATCCGCCGGGCTAGGAACGAGATAGACCGGCGTGGCTTGGCGACCGTGGTGGAGGCCGATGGCGGGATTCGCCGCCACACTGTGCCGCAGATCGCGCGAGCTGGTGCCGATTATATTGTCCCTGGCTCGCTGATGTTCAAAGAAGATCCAGGCGCGATGCGCGAGTGGCTGGCCGGACTTGGATAGAATGAGCTAGCTGCGTCCTATCGCTCTACAATAGTTTG
>JAPOYQ010000710.1:0-1963 GCA_026706505.1 Gemmatimonadota bacterium | reverse complement strand
CTTCCAACTCTTTGGTACTCAGGCGGATACCGCCGGCGCGGAGCCCGCGCACGGGATATTCGCTGATGGGGAAGACCTCGTTGAGTTTGCGGAGGCGCGGCTTGGGCTTGTAGTTGAGGGCGATCTGTTTGTCGGAGTCGGTGGTCAGCTTGAGCACCTTGCACTCGGCGGGCACGAGATCGTAGCTGCGGCCTAAGATGAACTTGTCGATTGTGCAGCGCTTGATGTAGGAGGCACCGGCCTTGTCCTTATAGACGACGGTGAAAACAAGGTCTTTGTCGATCAAGCCGCAGTAGAGCATGCCCTTGCCGACGAATAGCTTGTCCGGCGCGTGGACGACCGAGTAGGTGCCGTCTTTGCGGATGGCGAGTACAGAGTCGTAGAGCGATACATCGCAGAGGGTGGTGCCGCTGATTTGGTGGCCGAGATAGCCGGTCTTTTTGTCGTAGCGGAGCTTGAGATTGCGGTTGGCAGCCGAGCGCGCATCGACTCTTTCGATTTCCACGATTTCGGTGCGGCGCGGGAACTGGCTGCGGTATTTGTCGATGAGATCTTGAAGAAAGGCGATGGTATAGGGAATAATGTCGTCCAAATGCTTCTTGATCTGGCGCAGTCGGGCGCGGATTTCCTTCATCTCTTTTTCAGCGCGATTGATGTCGTAGCGCGAGATGCGGCGGATCGGGATCTTGAGCAGGGTCTCGATATCGTCGTCGGTGATATCGCGTTTGATCTGAGGGGCAAAAGGCCAAAGCCCGGTGCGCACGGCCAAGTCGACTGCGTCCGTGGTGGTCTGCTCCTCAATGGTCTGATAGATGCGATTTTCGATAAAGATCTGTTCCAGGGTCCTGGCGTGGAGTCTGTCGTTGAGTTGCTCGGCTTCGAAATGGAGCTCGGCCTTGAGGATATCGACGAGGCGATCGACGTTGTGTTGCAGGACTTCAGTGGAGCTCATCACTTGAGGCCGATTGTGCTCGTTGATCAGCATCAGGTTGGCTGAAATCGACAGCTCGCAGTCGGTGAAGGCGTAGAGTGCATCCACGACCTCCTCGGTGTAGGTGCCGCGCGGCAGCTTGATCTCGATCTCAACCTCTTTGGCCGTGTAGTCGCTGATGGCACCGATTTTGATCTTGTTTTTGCGCGCAGCATCTTCTATGGAAGCGATGAGCTGTTCGGTGGTGGTGCCGAAGGGCAGATCGCGGATGACGATGCGCTTGGGGTCGGCGGTGTCGAGCCGGGCGCGGACTAAGACTTTGCCATTGCCGTCGTTGTATGCGGAGAAATTAGCTAGGCCGCCAGTGGGGAAATCAGGATAGAGTTGGAAGGGGCGGTCTTGCAAATAGGCGATTTGGGCTTCTAACAGTTCAATGAGATTGTGCGGCAGTATCTTGGTCGCTAGGGTGACGGCAATGCCTTCGGCACCTTGGGCCAACAGCACCGGGATCTTGGCGGGGAAAACCACTGGCTCCTGATTGCGACCGTCGTAGGAATCGACGTAGTCGGTCAGTGCCTTGTTGAAGAGCACCTGTTTGGCCAGTGGTGTGAGCCGACACTCGATATAGCGGGCGGCGGCGGCTTCGTCGCCAGTGTAGATGTTGCCGAAATTGCCTTGTTTTTCGATGAAGAGGTCCTTGTTGGCCAACAACACGAGCGCGCCGTAGATCGACTGGTCGCCGTGCGGGTGGTACTGCATGGTCTGTCCCACTACGTTGGCGACCTTGTGGAACTTGCCGTCGTCGATCTTGTGCAGCGCGTGGAGGATACGGCGTTGGACGGGTTTGAGCCCGTCGTCGATGTGCGGAATTGCACGGTCCCTGATGGAGTAGGAGGCGTATTCGAGGAAGTAGTTGTTGTAGAGATTGTCGATATAGGCCATTAGACTAGGTGCTCCATAATGTAGTCGCGGCGGTTGGGGGTGTTCTTGCCCATATAGAAGGAGAGGGGCTCGGGGACGGTGTCGGGAGAG
>JAPOYQ010000354.1 GCA_026706505.1 Gemmatimonadota bacterium | reverse complement strand
GGCACCTTGGGCACGGACTATCTGGCCAACCCCAACGCTTGGGAGCGCTGGAATTCCTGGACCCAGATTTCGGGCGGATCCTGCGAGGTGTCAATATTGGGGACGGTGAACCCCGAGGGGCCCGCTCCAGGACCGGCCAGGACCGGCCTGTCGAGGTTGTTGACCGCGACCACGTCGAATTCGTAGTCGCCGGCTCCCGCGGCATTGCCCTCCCAGTCGTTGCCGTCCCAAGTGACGGTTCCATCGCCGGCTTCGGCGACTTGACCCGGGGTGGTGGCGATGTACAGATCTTGGGGCTCTAAGCGCAGCCAAGCGCCGACTGGCCCCCGCTCACCGGTTTCGCCGCTGCCTTTGCGGTAGATCACTACCCAGACCGTGGCGCGCTGGTTGATGGTAAAGGGAATGTCCACGCTACCATTGCCGTCGTAGGCCACATTCTGAGTGGAAACGGCCATTGGATTGAACTCACCGGAGATGTCGGGTAGCTCAAATGCGTCTCCATAATCAGGGTCGTCGGGGTAGGTCGGATCGTCCTGTGCCCACGTCGCACCGACGGCGAGTGCTGCTATTGACCAGCTAATGGCCAAAATGCGCAATTTACGCATGGTGCCTCCTTGGTTTGAGGAAATAGTGAATGACTACCTGCTGCAAAATCAATAACTCAGTAAAAATAAACAAGTTGAATATTTTTAGCAGCTTTTTTTTGAGCGGCTAAGGGAGATATGACTTTTGGACGAGCATGTCAAGCATTTTGTTGAGAGGTTCTGCGCCTGATTTTTATCGTGGATCAGGAGGGATTTTTGAACTCGACACTGTAGAGTTCGCCGCAGCGGATCTGAAAGCCCAGCGAGATCGGCCCTTCGCCTTGGTGGCCTAGGTCGCCTTCGCCGTTCCAGGTCACTTCGCGATCTAGGTGGTCGCCCACTAGCCAGTCGCAGTCGTCGAATGAGCGGCCGGGCAGGGGCTGGTACTTGCGGTCCATGACCTGCACCTTTACGCTGCCTCCGGGCACGGTTTTGAAGTTGAGGTGGACGCGGCGCTGCTCAACTGCTAGCTGAAAGGTTCTGAACCGCCCCTCTACCGGCGCTTCCAGAGCAGCGAGCCGTCCCTTGGGCCACCAGGCCCAGGCAATGTGCCCGTGCGGTGGCTGGCGCAGGTGCTTGTGCGGCTCCGGCGAGCCGCATATGGTGATACCCATGCGCTCGCCGGGCAGTGGCACTAGGCCGACGCCGGCTGACACGGCCCCCTCGACCCATGTGCCCCCATCGCCGGGTTCGCACACGGGTCCGCCGGGCACGAAGTTCCACACCACATTGTCCGGGCTGGCGGCCAGCACAAAGCTGAAGGAATCGTCTATCAAGCGCCAGCGCAGCGGGAACATGAGATGATAGTCGGTGGTGCCCGGCATTTTTGTTTTGGAATTGGCGTACCACAAATCGTAGGGTTCAGCCGCGGCGTTGGGCCAGAAGACTTCCTCGGACAGGGGCAGGCAGCGGAAATCCACAGAAGCAGTGCGACCGATGCTGCGGCGGTTGAAGAAATGGCTGCGGCAATAGGCCACGTACTGTCCCAGCACTGGATCGTACTCGCAGACATTGAGGGTATCGCTGATTTGCGCGACGAGCGGATCGGGGATGGGCGTCCAGCTAAAGCCGTCGGGCGAAATGGCGCCGAACAGGCCGTCCCACTTTTCTGCCCCTAGATTGAGCGCTCCCACCTCGCCGGGCCTTTGCTGTAGGTAGCGCTCCTTTTGCGCCGGGCTTAGATGGCCTATGTAGATCATTTTGTAGCGCTCTTCTGAAGAGGCCGACTCATCCTTGAACACGGTGGCACCGTGCAAACCGGTTTCTTCGACCTGGGGCAGCCCGTACACAATATTATTGTCCTTGGAGCCCTTGCGATCGATCCGCCCCTGCGCGGGAAAGCGCCAGTTTTCACCGTCGTCCGATTCCGCATAGCAGATGTAGTCGGCCGCACCTATGGGGTATTTTTCGTGGCCGACATGTTCGCCCGCGAACAATTCGTACCAGAGACGGTAGCGTCCCTCTTCGCGGATCACGGTGCCGGGCCAGATGAAGCCTTCGTCCGCTGCTGGCAGTAGGAAGGGCTCGCTCTTAGTCGCTGGTTTGGCGCGCAGGCGGATGCCGGTGGGCATGTAATTCGGCTCGTGTATCAGGGGTGGTCTCTCGTCGTTGGTCCAGATGCGCAGCCATTGACCTTCGGCATTGCGCCAGCCGGTCGAATGGCTGCCGTGATGGACGTAGCGCCAGTCGTGAAAGTAGATAATATTCGACGGCAATTTGTAGGGCGGGCGCTGGTTGCGGATGGGAGAGATCACGGTGTTGTCCTTTGCAGAGAATGCGGCTTGGTTGGCAGTTATAGGAACCGTCCATATTCGGTGAAGCCAATGAGGACGCGGGCGAAAAAAGTCAGCGCATCAAAGGCATCGCTCTCCCGCGATTCCTCGTCGAATGTCTTGACCTCCCGCTGCAATCCCACGATCGTGCGCAGATCGTAGCCGAAATACTTCGAGCGGTTGTTCACGTTGAGATACAATGTGTGTTGGTCAAAACTATTGCGTGCATTGACCCGATCCTCGACCCGGTAGGGCAGCGGCCCTAAACCCTGGATGCCCAGTTGTAGCTGGCTGCGCTGCATCAGCGGTAGGGTACAGCGCAGGATGGGAATGACACTGAGCTCCGAGCGCACGGTGCGGCGGGCGTAGCGGCCATCGAGTTGGCGGTCGGCGGCTTGGTCCACTAGGCGCAGCAGCAGGACCTTGAACTGGGGTTGGATCTGCAGCCGGTGCCAATGCCAAGTGTAGTCGGCGCGGCTGACCCAAGTGAAGAAGTCGAGCCGTTTGTCGCGCTGGACTAGACCGCCGGGCAAAGGACCGGCTTGTTGCCAGTTGAAGCGCAGGCGGACTTTGTGGACCATCTGGAGGGTGGACCAGGGATTGAGCCAGCTCTCTAGGTAGGTGTCGTTGACGTAGCTGTTGCGATACAACAGCGGGTCGGCGCGGAGATTGTTGGTGAAAGAGGGCTTATTGCCGGCGACTAGGCCGCGAAAATCTGTATCTATGCGCTTCGGTCGTTCGACCAGCACGGAGAATTCGTCGGCAATATCGTCTTTGACGCGGCGCAGGTGGTTTTCGAAAAACAGCCGCTGCAGCCGCCCCAACTCTTCGCGCCGGTAGGTTACCAACGCGTAGGTCGACTTGTTGCGCCCGCCGCCGACGATTTGTTCGATGTCGTAGCGCCCGGCCCCCAAAGACCACTGGGGCGTCAGATCCAGTTGGCCGAATAGGTGGATGCCGCGCTGGTCGGC
>JAPOYQ010000293.1 GCA_026706505.1 Gemmatimonadota bacterium | reverse complement strand
CTTATCGGCGCAGGATTTCTTCATCTTGCTGAGCAACTGCCGGGTCAGGATCCAACCTAAGTTATCTTTGTAGAGTTGTCGGTACCACTCAACAGTATCTCGGGAAAGCTGCTGTCTCTTCAAGCGCGCGGCAAACCAACGCAGCGTATAGCTATTCCTCCCCGTCAGAAATCGGGTTGCCCCCACATTGGGCCGCAAGTGCATAAAATCGGCCAGTTCCTTTTCTATCTCGAGTAGACGCCCGCTCCTAAATGGATCGTTCAGGGTAAACGAGTACACAACGCGCTCGACCCGAGCAAAGTACTCGACATAGCGCTCCATGGTCTTGGCGATCCGCTTGATATTCATACCCGGCACACAGGCATTGAAAAGCTGATAGCGCTCCGCTGGGTGCTCTCGGTTCAAGCGAATCTCCAAGACATTCGAAAAACGCTCCGCAACCCGGACCCCCTGCCCAAAGCCAAAGGAGTCGCCGATCACTAAGACGATTTTGGCATTTTGCCCGTCGAACTCAGCCATCGACCGCTCGCGCAATTGCTCTTCGTTGCGGCGCATCTCAATGGCATTGGGCATTTTGAATGGCAATAGATTAGCGAGGGTGGAATCATTGTTGGCATTGCCCAGATAGGTCAACTTCCCGTACGGATGTGCCCGCCGCAAATCCCAGTCAGGGGTGCCCGCAAAGTGCTCGTCGTAGCACCACAGATCGAGATTTGGATCGTCCGTTGCGTAATAGACCAAGGGATAGATCTGCTCGGACCGAGCCAAGAGCCAAAAAGAGACTTCAATGGCGAGCGCGGTAACGACCAAACTGGCAACTACCAACAGCAGCTTACCACCTATCTCGATTCGATCCATTTGTAACGATCAAGCCGACTTTTACCTATTCCCCCACCGGCCTAGCCGCGCCCTTCCGCGGTCAATTCCCGACCCAACTTTTCGATGTTATCGTCGAAATAGCGCACCTCATCTTCGTACGAGGCGCGCAGGTCTTTCAACCAGCGCCCGAACAATTCTCTCTCTCTCTCCTTGCGGATATTAGCCCGTATCTGCCTCTCACGCTCTTCATAGGGACGCGCTTCTGATTCCTGCCGACTGAGAATTTTGGCAACAGAATAGGAAGGCCCAACCTGTATGGGACCGATGAGCGAACCGATTTCCCCCTCAAAGGCCGCTGTGACCAAATCCCCAAAGCGCGCCGTCTCGTACCAGTAGAGATGGTAGTGCCCCTCTGTTTCGCTGGCACCCGGTCGCAGGCTGCGGGTGGCAGCCAGTTGCCGCATGATGTACTCTTCGGCCAACTCGTTTGGACTCGATGCCGTAGCTATTTCCTCTAGGACCGTCTCTACTCCGCCCCGCTCGTCCAACCGCTGGCGGAGCCATTCCAGAACCTCGAGATCGTCGTCCATTTTCCGCAACGCCTGTACCTCCTCGGTCAGATCCCGCCCGGCCTGCTGCTTTTGTTTCATCTTGGTGAGCAGGTCGATCAAAGGAGAAGCCCGACGGAAGATGTCGCGAATCTCGGCGAGCAGTACCTCGGCCTCGGCCTCGCTGGTCAACTGGATTTCTACCACGTTCACCTCCGAGGCGGTCCGGTACTGATCCTTGGTTTCTTCGTAGTAATCGAGTACCTCTTGTTTGCTTATCTCCTCGTCTGTCGCAGTGGCAATCTGGCGCATGGTCACAATCAGCACTTCTTCTTCCTTGCGCTTGACCCATTCTTCGAGTTCGCGGTCGAGCTCCAACTTATCCGCCTCCATCCACATGAGTTGCGGGATTACTACGTCGCGCTCCAAAAAATGGGCCACTCTCGCACTGTCGGATACGTTTCTGCCTTGGCGAATGAACGGAGATTGCAAGATGGCTTCCCCGAGCGCGATCTGTCCTCCCGCATACCTGAAGAGGGGCGTCTCGGCGGCACCTTCTGGAATTTGGAACGTCTTTTTGCCGGTCTCCGGATCCTCCCCACCACTGCGCAATATTTCCATCAGGGTGCCCAAGCCGTGCGGATCCGGCGTCAATTGGAACTGCTCGGCCAGCGAATCTGCATACGCCTTTCTGCGGGCGTCCAGCCATTCTTCGGACAGTGTCTTAAAGAGAAAATCCCTAGTTTGCTCGTAGGTCCCTTGCAACTCGTTTAGGACCTTGAAAATTTCGTAACCTTGGGGGACGGCCATGGGCTCTGATATTTCCCCTACTTTGAGACTGAAGAGTACATCGCGCACCAGTGGGACGGCGTGGAAGCGGCTGTAATACAGGGGTTTCACGCCTCCGAGCGAAGCCGTGCGCGAATGGGTCGAAAATTCGCGCGCTACTTCCTCAAAGGGAGTGCCGACCCGCAGAGCCGCCATCGCCTCCTCGGCGCGCTCCTGAGTGGGTACGACGATGTGGGCGATTTTGATCCAGCGCTCCCAGTTTTGCTCGGCAAACACGCGCCGCATTTCCTCCTCGGTAATGGAGACCTGGTCCTGGACAGCGCGCTGCTCGATCTCTCGTATCAGCCGCCGCCGCAGAGCCGTCGCCACCTCGCTGACAAACGCCGGACTCCGGTCTAATTTGCCGGCGCGCGCTTCTCGGAGAATGAGAGTTCGATCGATCAGCGACTGCAAGTATTCGCGGACTTTTGCGCCGCCCTCCTGTTCGCTCTTGGCCCACTCGGCCACATTGTCAATCAGGTAGCGTATGTCCCGATCCGTAATCAATTCTTCGCCCACCTGAGCCAGTGGCAATGCCTCCTTTTGGGCGGTCGGCTCCTGCTCTCCACAGGCGACAAGCACCGCAACGCCCAGTGCGCTCCACATCGACAACTTTAGCAAGTACATATTCTCTCCTATTAACGTGGCCAGAGCAGCGCCCGCTCCGCATCAATGCGCGGATACACGGTCTCTCCCGGGGCAAAACGCCGTTCCTTAGACGCGATGATGTGGATGGACGCCCCGGCCCAATCCACCCATAAAATCCACGCGGCCCCAGCATCCTCGACGACGCGCACCACCCCCGGCACGTGCCCCCCTTCAGGCGTGATGTCCTCCGGCCGGACACCGAGCAGCATCTCGCCTGCCCCATTCAGCGCCGGCATTCGCTCGACTTGGTTCGGGCCAATCCACACATCTCCGCACCGCTGGACGCTGAGGATGTTGATCGCGGGTTGCCCCAATTGGCGCGCCACTACGGGCGAGACCGGCTGGCGATAAATAACCTCCGGACTGCCCTGCTGCAAAATCCGTCCCTCAGCCAGCACGGCAATAGAATCTCCCATGGACAGGGCCTCGGCTTGGTCGTGAGTCACGTAGATCGCCGGAATGCCCACTTCCTGCCGCAACAGGGCT
>JAPOYQ010000246.1 GCA_026706505.1 Gemmatimonadota bacterium | reverse complement strand
GTTTTCTTAGGGCGGAGCCGGGCTAAGGCCGCGCTGCTGACGGCCGTGGACAAATTGAGTTCGGCTGCGGTCACGTTGGGATTGGGGGCCATAGCCGCGTGGATTTTATGGCCCCATCTCAGGGGCTTTTTGCTGTTGCTATTCTGCATCCTCGGCGCGCTACTGTATTGGGGCTGGTGTCGCCGGAAAGCGAGTGGCCCGGTTGCCTGGGGGGCCATTGCCGGGTTATCCGTCTTATTCAACGTGCTATTCATGGCGCAATTTTTCTATTTGGTCTCCGCCGGTGTGCCCGCCGACTCAGCAGTTGTGTTGGCGGTGCCAGTAGTATTTGCCCTGAAAACCCTGTTGCCCTTGGGGTTTTTAGATCTAGGGGTCCGCGAGGCCGCTGCCATCTTGGTATTTAGCAGCCTCGGCTTAGAGCCGCAACCCGCTTTTGTGGCCAGCATCCTAATTTTTGTCTGCAATGTGTGTTTGCCGGCTGGCTTGGGCTGGCTGTGGATTGGTAGCCGCCGACTGCGGACGATGGGGAAGGTCGCCTCATGAATTCGGCGTATGCGATAAAAAAAGAAATATGCGAAGTAGGGCACAGAGTCTATCAGCGAGGATACGTAGCGGCCAACGACGGCAACATCAGCGTCCGCATAGAAGACGACTTAGTGCTGTGTACGCCGACCGGAGTGAGCAAGGGTTTTCTGAGTGCAGACATGCTGGCTACCTGCGATATGGAGGGCCGGCAAGTAGCGGGATCGATGAAAATATCGTCGGAAATCCGCATGCACCTCGAAATCTACAAGTTGCGGCCCGATGTCCGTGCAGTCGTCCATGCACATCCGCCGACCGCGACCGGTTTTGCCGTCGCTGGCATTGAGCTGACTCAGTGCGTCTTGCCCGAAGTCATCGTCAGCCTCGGGGGCATTCCACTCGCGGACTACGGCACGCCTGGAGGTCCCGATATCGTCGAGCCGATGAAGCCGCTTTTGCGGCAATACGATGCCGTTTTGATGGCCAATCACGGAGTGGTAACTGTGGGCCAGCACGTCATGGATGCCCATTTCAAGATGGAGACTGTCGAACACTTTGCCCAAATAGCCTTGGTGGCGCACCAACTCGGCGGGATACGCACGCTTGGGGGTAAAGATGTGGAAGATCTCACGAACCTGAGAGCGCGCTTTGGAATTGGGGATCGGCCGTCCTGTGAGATAGCTGGAGAAAGCGATCTAGTCGAGCGGATTACCAAGGAAGTTCTGCGCCAACTGCGCTAGCTCAGTTCGCGATGTGAGGGAGTATGAGGTTTATAGGACTGATCGCCGCTGCAATAGGGATAGCAACTCCGGCGAGCGGCCAAGACATCGTCGAGGCGGTCCAGCGCGGAGACTCCCTGTTGGCACAGGGACAGCCTAAACAGGCGTTAGCCGAATACGAAAAGGCGCGCGAACTAGGTGCTGGCAGCGCGATGTTTCTCAATCGCTTGGCCAGCCTCTACATGCAGACCGGCGGCCATAGCCAGGCGGCCGAATCGCTGCAACAATCGCTTGCCGAAGACCCTAGACAGCTTCCCGTATATTCGGCGTTGGGGGAGGCTTTTTTGGCCATGGGTCAGTTAGACTCGTCTATTTTTTACGTCGAACAAGCGAGTATTCTGGCCCCTTCCTCAACTAAAGTCCACAGCACCCTCGGCTATCTCTACATGCAGGACGGGCAGAGCGAAAGGGCGCGGGAACGCCTCGACCGAGCCTTGTCACTGGACGAAAAAAACCCGGAAGCCTATCGCCTATATGGGTATTACTACGCACAACAGGACTCGGTAGATCGAGCCATTGAATACTATCAAAAATTGGCGGAGTTATCGCCGGAGAATGTCGAAGCCTACAACAACATCGCGTTCCTTCTCGCTGGGGCCGAGCGCTATCCCGAAGCGCTCGAGTACTACAAATTGGCTAAAGATCGGGCGCAGGATCCCTACCTAGCCCAAGCAATCACGGCCAAAATCGAAGAGGTCCAGGCGCTGCTGGCCGGAGAGATGCGGGCGCGCTACATATTGGTTGAAACGGAAGCGTCTGCGCTCGAAGTCCTCGAAAAAATAGCTCAAGGAGCCGATTTCTCCCAGCTTGCACAGCAGCTTTCCATCGCGCCCAACGCCAGTCAAGGCGGGGATTTGGGGTTTTTTGGGCCGGGTGAACTCATGCCCGAAATCGAGGAGATCGTAGTGCAACTGAAGGTTGGGGAACTGAGTCAGGTCGTGGAATTACCCATGGGGTACATCGTCGTGCAGAGATTGAACTAGCAATAAAAAGGTAGCGGCCAAGACATCTTTCGATGCCTTGGCCGCCAGGGAGGGATACGAACCATGACCGGAATGGCTCGCATAGGTTAAACGCCCTAAAAAGAGAAGGGTTCCACGTTAGCAGTACTTTTTTCGAACGTTCAATATCTCCAGAGGCAACAAGGATGAACTCGGATGACCTGCGCGATGTAGCCGAGCGGCTCGAAGCCTTGGAGTCGCTGGCCAAGCTGTTCGGAAATTCATGGCTTGAGCACGCCAAGACCCAGATACAGGACGAGAAAATCAGGGCCTATCTGACGGTTTTTGACGACGCCTTTCCCGGGATGGATCACGTCGTCGAATTCGTGCGCCAAAATGCCCACGCACTTGCTACAGGCGAGGATGTCCAAGAAAATTTTGCTGGTTTGGCGCAGGCGCTTCTACAGCGGGAGAGCAAAGGCTCAGATTCTCTCTCAGTAGAGAACGACATGGAAGTTATGGCAGAAACCCCCGATGCCGAGGAACAGGACGACACCAGCGCCGCCGATGAGAACGTCGAGGTCGTGTCCGATGCCGAGCAGGAGGACGAAACAAAACCGACGAGTGATAAAGAAGAGTCGAAAAACGAGGACCAAATAGATGCCTTTTTTGCTGTATAAGCCCTGATTTACCCCAACAGAACGAGCTGGCATGCCCTATTCCTATAATGCCTGGTTCCAGTGCATCAATTGCGACGACGAGCGCTATCCGCTAAACGAAATAGTCTATCACTGTCAAAAGTGTGGAGGGCTGCTCACAGTACGCCACGATATGGAACCCCTACAACGGCGCTCGGGCGGCGAGTGGCGGACGCTCTTTGATCAGCGCTACATGAGTTCGGTGCATCCGTATGGGAGTTCAGTTTGGGGCAAGAAGGAGATGGTTTGCCCCCTCGTCAAAGACGAAAACGTGGTTTCTATGTACGAGGGGGGGAGCAATCTACTCTGGGCCGAGCGCTTGGGAGCCGAATTGGGCATGGAGGATTTGTGGATAAAGCAGTGCGGCAATAGCCACACGGGTTCGTTTAAGG
>JAPOYQ010000762.1 GCA_026706505.1 Gemmatimonadota bacterium | reverse complement strand
CTGTTGCTCTATCCTGCTGAGCTACGGGGGCTATAGGAAGGACGCTATTCATATTATACTGCGAGAGACCCAAAGTCAAATGTCCATGTTTTTTATCGCATGTGTTGACACCAAATTAAACTGGCCTAATTTACAAGACTGTTTTGGCCCGAAGAGGTAAGGCCAGCTTTCTACAACCTCAGCTAAACTAATAAAACATGGCTCAAGTATTTCCGCGCAGCGCTAACTGGGCTTCCAAAGCCAGCATCCTCGTTGGCCTCGTCCTAGTCGGCAGTATCCTCGGTATCGTGCTCAACATCAATCGCATTTACTTCGTCAATCAAGTCAACGTGCCCATCGATCAGCCTGTTCCCTTCAGCCACAAACACCACGTCACCGGCATGGGCATCGATTGTCGCTATTGCCACACCACCGTCGAGGAGAGTGCTTTTGCCGGCATTCCCCCGACCGAAACCTGCATGACCTGCCATTCACAGATCTGGACCGAAGCGCCCATCCTCGAACCCGTGCGCGCCAGTTTCCGCGACAACGTGCCCATTGAGTGGAACCGCGTCCACGACTTGCCCGACTTCGCCTATTTCAACCACGGCATCCACGTCAACCAAGGCATTGGCTGCCAGTCGTGCCACGGACAAGTCGATCAAATGCCCCTGATGTGGAAAGCCGAATCGCTGAATATGGAGTGGTGCCTAGATTGCCACCGCGACCCCTCCCAGTACATCCGCCCGCGCGACCAAGTCTTTAACATGAATTACCAATATCCAGCCGACCAAGAAAGCTTGGGTGCACAACTCGTCGCCGAATACGGCGTGCAGACCAGCCAACTCACCAACTGCTCTATCTGCCACCGCTAACACATGGAAACCAGAAAAAACATCGATCTCTCGGCCATCCGCTCCCGTCTCGAAGCCGCTCAGGGCCAAGAGTACTGGCGCAGCTTGGACCAATTGGCTCAGACCGAAGAATTCGCCGCCATGGTCCAGCGCGAGTTCCCCGAGCAAGCTGCCGAGTTGAAGGATCCGGTAAGTCGGCGGAATTTTCTCAAGCTCATGAGTGCATCGCTGGCACTAGGCGGACTTTCAAGCTGTACGATTCAGCCCAGCGAAAAAATAGTCCCCCAGGTCCGAGCGCCCGAAAACGTCATCCCCGGTAAGCCGCAGTACTTTGCCTCCGCCACCTCGCTCGGCGGTATTGGCATGGGTATCCTGGTCGAGAGCCACATGGGGCGGCCGACCAAAATTGAGGGCAATCCCGAGCATCCCTCCGGCAGCTGCGGCTCGAATGCGCTCGTACAGGCTTCGATTCTCGACCTCTACGATCCCGATCGGTCACAAACGGTCAAAAACGCCGGTCGCATCAGCGCTTGGAGTATCTTCCTAGCCGATCTGACGCAGCGGCTGAGTTCGCACGAAGCCAACGGCGGAGTTGGCCTGCGCATCCTGACTCAGACGGTGACTTCTCCGACCCTCGGGCACCAGTTGCAAGCCCTGCGGGATAAATTTCCCCAAGCCCAGTGGCACCAGTACGAACCGGTCAATCGCGACAACGCCCGTGCCGGGGCCCAAATGGCGTTTGGCGAGCCGGTCCATGCGTCTTACGACATAGCCAAAGCCAAGATCATTCTATCGCTGGACGCGGACTTTACCTACAGTGGTGCTGGCAATGTTCGCCACGCTCGGGACTTCGCGGCCGGTCGCAGGGTCCGTAACGGTTCCAAGGCCAGCAATCGGCTCTATGCGGTCGAGAGCAGTCCAACGGCCACGGGCAGCATAGCCGATCACCGCTTGGCACTGGGCACGGCGCACATCGAAGCCTTGGCCCTAAAAGTGGCCCAAGGACTTGGCATCGATTGGAAGGGACCGAGCGTTCCCGTCGCCTTCTCCGCTCACGATCCTTGGATTGCGGCTCTGGTCGACGACCTAAAGTCCAATCCCGGCCAAAGCCTCGTACTCGCTGGCGACCAACAGTCCTCCGCGGTACACGCCTTGGCCCACGCGATCAACCACGCCCTAGGCAATGCGGGCGTAACTGTACATTACACCGAATCCCTCGAAGTCGAGTCGGTTGACCAGCGAGAGTCGCTATCCGCTTTAGTCGCCGACATGAACGCCGGTCAAGTCGAGTCTCTGTTCATCCTCGGTGGCAATCCAGTGTACGACGCGCCCGTGGACCTCAACTTTGCTGCCGCGCTCAACAAGGTCGGCTACCGCGTTCACCTCGGCCTGTACGACAATGAAACGTCGGAACTCTGCCACTGGCACATCCCGGAATCGCACTTCCTCGAAGCCTGGAGCGACACCCGCACCCACGACGGCCTCGCCACGATCGTCCAGCCGCTGATTCGCCCGCTCTACAAGAGCAAATCAGCCCACGACCTCTTGGCGGTGCTCACCGGCCAGCCTGGGGTCCCAGATCTCGAAATCGTGCGCCAGTACTGGGAGAGCCAAGGCCTAGATGCGATTGCTTGGCGCCGCGCACTGCACGATGGCTTCGTCGAGGGCACGCGCCCCGAAGCCCAATCCGTGGAGCTAGGCACTTTGCAGTTGCCGGCAACGACTGGGAGCCTTCCCGAGGAAGAAGACCTCGAAATCCACTTTCGGCCCGATCCCATGGTGTGGGACGGTCGCTTTACCAACAACGCTTGGCTACAGGAAACTCCGAAGCCCATCACGAAGCTCACTTGGGACAACGCCGCGCTCGTCAGCCGAGCCACGGCCGAGCGCCTGCGACTCGAGAACGAATTCCTCGCCGAGTTGCGCTTCGATGGGCGCGCGATCAATGCTGCGGTTTGGGTCGTGCCCGGCCAAGCCGATGGCGTCATCACCTTGCACTTGGGTTACGGACAGCAGCGCAGTGGCCGAGTCGGGCGCGACACGGGCTTCAATGCCTATGCCCTGCGGTCGACGGCGGCCTTGTGGAGCGGCACCGGCCTACAGGTCAGCGGTTCCTACGACAATTATCGCCTCGCCTGCACCCAAGATCACCACAGCATGGAAGGCCGCAACCTCTTACGCCAAGCCTCGCTGGACTACTACCAAGCGCATCCGCACTTTGCCCACGAGGGAGCCCACGATCCGCCCGATGACCTGACGCTGCACAACCGCACGGATCACCAGTACACGGGCTACGCTTGGGGTATGGTGATTGATTTAGGTGCCTGCATCGGCTGCAATGCTTGTGCAACGGCCTGCCAAGCCGAAAACAACATCCCCATCGTCGGCAAAGACGAGGTCCTCAACGGCCGCGAAATGTCTTGGATCCGCGTCGATCGCTACTACCAAGGCTCGCCCGACAACCCCCAGATCGTGCACCAGCCCGTGCCTTGCATGCAGTGCGAAAAC
>JAPOYQ010000116.1 GCA_026706505.1 Gemmatimonadota bacterium | reverse complement strand
CGACTTCGACCCGCGGCCCTCCCCCACCGAGAACCACATATTGGGCACCACGCCGATGGGCACCGACCCGCGCCACAGTATTGTTGACCGCGGCCTGATCCACCACCAAGTCCGCAACTTACTAGTCTTGGGCGGTGGAGCCTTCCCAACCAGTTCGCCGGTCAACCCGACCCTCACCCTGTCGGCCCTGTCCCTGTGGGCAGCCCATCACCTGCTGGCGTAGGGACTATGGCGATCTGGAACAAACGCCGCGCCTTCTTGGGAGCCGTAGCTGCCCTGTCGCTGAGTATCGGCCTAGGACGGTGGTTTTACCGCCCACGCCGACTCGACGACCCTTGGGTCGAGCAAACCGCGACAACCGTGCGCCGCCTTTTGCCTTATCTGCAAATAGACGAGGACGGCTTGGCCCGCTTCGCGCAAGACCTACTAGCGCGAGATCAGCACGCGCTCTTGCGTCGAGCCAGTGTCGGCGACGCCCAGGCTGAAGTGTGGCTCGGCCAGCAGTTTTTGCTGTCGAGCGATTTCTTTTGGCATGGAGCCAACGAGGCGAAGACCGTCGGCTACCGCGCCTACTACGACCCCTACGAACTCCCCTGTGCCAACCCATTTGCCCATTGGGAGTAAGCCGTGGCCCAGCCCCCTATCAACCGCCTCATTGCTGGGGCTTTGGTCGCCCTGATTGCACTACATGTCCTCCACGTTCTGCACTACAACTTCATCTCCGACGACGCCTTTATCAGCTTGCGCTACGCGGCCAACCTGCTCGCCGGACACGGGCTGGTTTTCAACCCGGGAGAACGCGTCGAGGGCTTTACCAGCCCGCTGTGGACCCTGCTTTTGGCCGGGTTTGGTGCCTGCGGTTTTGACCTGCTAGAAGCCGCCCGCGCCCTCGGCTTGCTCTGTTCGATTCTGACGCTCCCGACCACTTATTGGCTAGCTCGCCAGTGCGGGGCTGCTCCGCTGACCGCCTTGATCGCTCCGGCCTTGCTGGCCTTTAACGGCTCTTTTGCCTGCTGGGCCGCCTCGGGCATGGAGACTGCGCTCTTTGTCGGCCTGATTGCCGCTGCTTTTGCCACCGCCTTGGCCGGGAGCTACTGGGCCTCAGCTAGTTTGACTACTGCCGCCACCCTAGCCCGACCGGAGGGTCTGCTGGTTTTACTTGTTTTAGGCTGCCACCAACTCGTGCGGGCCAAGCGGGGCGAAGGTCGCTCGTGGCTGCCGTGGCTCCTTGTTAGCGGCGGCCCGTACGCCCTTTTCTTGGGGTTCCGCCGCTGGTACTACGGGGACTGGCTGCCCAATACATACTACGCCAAAACTGGGGGCGGCTGGGCCCAAATACAGCGCGGGCTGGACTATCTGCGCGACTACGCCGCCGATCACGAGGGCCTGCTGCTGTTGGTCGGGCTGGCGCTTTTCGCCCTATTGCGCTGCACGGCTGGGATGCGCTTGGTGGCCGTCGGCTGGTTGCTCTTCTGGTTGACCGTCGCGTGGCTGGGCGGGGACGGCCTCCCTATGTATCGCTTTGCGCTGGCCCCCCTGCCCCTGTTTGCGGCCTTGGCCGCAGCCTGTGTCTCCGACTTAGTGCAACCCTCGTTTTTGGCGGTCCGCAAAAGCGGGGTGGCCTTGGCGGTAGTGCTGGGCTGCGCTTGGGCCTATACGCACTGGTCGCCGCCGCGCCTCAAGTCGCACTACAGCGCATATCAATTTCAACAACAGGTGGAAATTCCCCGCTGGACCAAGGTGGGCCAGTGGTTCGCCGCCAGTGCGCCAGCAGGGGCTAGCATTGCCGTCGTGCCCATTGGCGCGGTGGCATATTACTCAAAGCTCGAAGTGCGCGATATGCTCGGCCTGACGGACCGACACATTGCCCGACGCAACCTGTCGGGCCTAGGCCGGGGCTGGGCCGGCCACGAAAAGCACGACGGCCAGTACATCCTCCGCCGCCGGCCCACGTACCTCCTGCTGGGCAATGTCGATGTGACCGAGCAGCCCCGCGATCCCCGCAAGCGGCCCTTTATTCCCTACGACAATCCCCACATCTGGGCGCGGGAACAGGACCTGTTTGCCACCGAACTGATTTTCGAACGCTACCAGCCCCGTTCAGTCCAGCTTGCCCCCGGGCAGTACCTCAACTTTTACGAGCTAAAACCGGAGTCCCGCCAACCGTAACCGCTCCCGGCATTTGGCATCTAGCGAAGAACTCCGTAGCCTATCCGCAGCCAATTGCCCAGCATCCTCTACACCATCCCAATCAGCCCATGTCGCGTCCGCAACCGCCCCTTGCTGCCCACGTGACCGGGCGCGGCATCTTCATCGGCTGCGTCCTGTGCGCCGTCATTGCCATTGGCGCACCCTACGGACGCCAGCTAATCCAAGGCACTTCGCTGGCCCTGACTTCGGCCACCCCGATTGCGTTTTTCCTATTTTTCGTGCTGCTGCTGACCCTGTATCTGGTCTTGGGTTGGTGCCGGCGCGGCTGGGCCCTTCAGCGGGGCGAGTTGATTACCATCTTCACCATGATGATGGTGGCTGCGGCCATTCCCACCAAAGGCGTCAACGGCCTGCTCATGCCCATGATTACGGGCACCTTCTACTACGCCACCCCGGAAAACGATTGGGTCGACCAAATTCATCCGTGGCTACCTAGCTGGATCTTGGTAGCCAACCCCGAAGCAGTTAAAGAATTTTACGAGGGAGCCAGTCGTGGCAGTGGTATCCCTTGGGCTCATTGGCTACCTCCTTTGGGCGCTTGGCTGCTGCTCTATTGCTCCCTGTATCTAGCCGTGACCTGCCTCAGCGTCATTTTGCGCCGCCAGTGGGTCGAGCACGAGCGCCTGATCTACCCGCTCATGCAGGTGCCGCTGGCCATGATGGCCGACGATCCACAAGGCCGGCTGTTAAAGCCCTTTTTCCGCAGTTGGACCATGTGGCTCGGCTTTGCCATCCCAGTGGTCTTTATGAGCTTTTTTGCTCTGCACAACTACTTTCCCTGGTTCCCCCAAGTCGTCCTCAGGTCCTCCGTTGACGTATTTCGCCAGAGTATTTTCCTGACCTTTGGGCTCAATTTTCTCATGCTGGGCTTTGGTTATTTCATCAATACCCAGATCGGCTTTAGCTTGTGGTTTTTTTATCTGCTGCACCAACTACAAGAGGGGCTGCTGTTTTACTACGGTTTGCAAGACACCCAAGCCGAATTGGGCTGGTGGACCGAACCGGGCATGGGACACCAGATGATGGGGGCCCTCATCGTCTTGGTCCTCTCGGGGCCGGGGAGAGGCCGGCCCCATTTCAAACGGGCCCTGCAAAGGGCTTGGCGCTGGGCCGCCCCGGTAGAAGACGGCGACGAGCTCAT
>JAPOYQ010000281.1 GCA_026706505.1 Gemmatimonadota bacterium | reverse complement strand
AGGTACTATCGTAGTATGTCAAGGAGGCGATGACGCGCTATGACTCATTGCAGTGTTCGGGAGCGATTCACACGCCTAACGAACTCTCACTCCTCAGTTTCAGAGTCTCCAAGCGGATGCAGATCAATCGGCGTGAGAATCCCGTAGAAACCGTATTTGATGCCCGAGCGATCCCCTTTCCCCGGCGGAAAGTACTCTTCTATAAGCGCCAATAATCGACGACCAAATTCGGCTGCCTGTTCTTCAGATAGTCGCGCGCGGTTGTGATTGATGGATTGCTGGAACGTCGAGCCGTATAAGCCTTCGGTAGCTTCGCGCAATGCTTGATTGAACTGGCTGATAACATCCGTTGGCATGGCCTCCGCAATTTGCTCACCTGTCGCACGAGTCTCTCGAACGCGAATCGTACCTGCCGCTGGCAAACAACGCCATTCCTGGGGGTTTGCTCCGTCTTCCTCCAAATGTACGACACCTGTTTGCGCCAGCCGTTGCAAGTGGTACAGCACTCGAGCATCGGTAACATCCAACGTCTGCGAAATCTCTGCAACCGACTTCCCTGCTCCAAGGATTTCAAGGATGCTCCAACGAAGTGGATCGGCGAGTACGTTCGCACGATCATCTTCGATAACGAGTACCGCGTCCTTTGAGGAATTGGTCGGAAATGTCAATTCACGCCACGTACCCATTCAGACTCTCCAGTGTATAATCGAAGGAACTTTCGCATTAGCCGTCGAGGAGCGCTTGCGCGACCTGCCGTGCTTCGTCCAGCGTTTCGACAACGCGCTCCGGCGGTACGCGCTGCAAGATGGCAAGGGTTTGCAAAGTGTTTTCCACTGAGCCGGAGAGACCCATCACAATGAACTCGGTATGCTCTTCCGTGGCGACGTCCATGAGTTGCTCTACGACCATGGCGGCACTGTCGTCGAGATACGTGGCCTCCGAAAAGTCAAAGATGACTACCTCGTGATCCTTGATGTCCGCTCCGATCACACCGACCAACTTATTAGACGAGGCCACGGTGAGACGCCCTCTAATCGCCACCAGACCAACTCGCGCCGAGAACGGATCCGCCTCGTCAGCGTCCTGTGCGGAGAAAAACGTCTGATCTAGCAGCGGCACGGAGACGACGCTGTCGAGCTCCAAGCCTTCCAACTGCCGCGCATTAGCCATGCCCGCAGCAATCAGCCCTATGGCTACAGCAGTCACCAAATCGACGAACACCGTAAGGGACAGCGTGGTTAGCATGACCAAAAGATGGGTGCGCTGGATGCGATGGACGCGAGCGAGCAGACGCCAGTCAATGATGTCCCAGCCGACCTTCATCAGGATGCCAGCGAGAACCGCATGAGGAATCGGCTCGACGTATCGGCCAAGACCCATTACGAGCGCCAACAGAAGAACCGCGCATAACGCGCCCGATACTGGGGTGCGCCCGCCAGCGCGTATATTGATCACAGTGCCCATGGTAGCCCCCGAACCGGGTATGCCCCCGAACAGTCCCGCAACCATATTGCCGATTCCCTGCCCCACTAGTTCCCGGTTCGGATTGTGGCGCATGCCAGTCAGTGAATCGGCCACCAAGGAGGTGAGGAGGCTGTCTATGGAACCAAGCAAGGCGAGAATGAGCGCCGGTTCAAACGCACTCGCCAAAAAGCTGGCGGAAGGCAGCGCCAATTGGAAACTCGGCAGGCCGGTTGGCACCGACCCAATGACCGGCGCGGCGCGTAACCACAGCACGCCCAGCAAGGTGCCGACCGTTAGCGCCATAAGGGGAGCGGGCAAAAATCGCGTCAGCCGGCGCGGCCAGAGCACGCCAACAGCGAGCGTAACCACAGCAATAGCAAAGGCGCTGCTGTTGACATTGCCGAGCGCCTCGGGCAACGCGCGAATCGCGCCCATGGGGCCGCCTGGTGCGGTGGGCACTCCGAGAAACGGCAAGCTCTGAATCAGCATGATGATGATGCCGATGCCGGACATGAAGCCGGAAATAACCACATACGGCGTATAAGCCACGAAACGACCGATCCCCAATAAACCCAGCAGCACTTGCAGCAGACCGCCCATAACCACTACGGTCAAGGCTTCGGTGAGATTGGCCGCGTGCGTGGTGACGATGACCGCCATGGCGACAGCCATCGGACCGGTCGGTCCGGATATTTGGGATCGCGTCCCGCCGAACACCGACGCAAAAAAGCCAACCGCGATGGCACCGTATAGTCCGGCCGCCGCCCCCAAGCCCGACGCCACGCCAAAGGCCAGCGCGAAAGGCAGCACAACTACCGTTGCCGTGAGGCCGCCAAAGACATCCCCGCGGAGTGTTGGGAAATCGTAGTTCACAATATCGCTTCTTGGGATTGGAGAAGAGTTGAGCCTTGTTGACCTGTCCAACTCAGGGTGTAAAAGCCAGCAGAATCGTGTCGGCAAACATGCGCCAGACGACAGCCACTTCAACAAACCCAGCCTCGGTCATGGCGTCAATCATGTTCTCTGCACTGTGCTCGTATTCTACATCCTGCCCAGCGGCTTTCATCGCTCGCTTGTACTCCACCCTAGCATCAATCTCTTGCTGAGTAGCTACTCCTGAAGCAACGGCGTCTTGGAGATGGCGCTGGCGAAAGCGCGACGCCTGCTGCCGAACACTTGCTCCCCAGTGAGGCCCGACCGACATCGCGTCGTACAGGACGAAGCAACCACCCGGCCGAAGTGCGCCCGCGGTCCGGTCAAAAAGTTCGGGCAGACCGGCCGGCGGAACGTGGTGAATCGTCTTGGCCGAGAAAATCAAGTCACACTGCTGAATATCACAACTAGTTATGTCCGCTTCCCGCACCTCTATCCGATCTGAATACGACACCAGCTTCCGCCTAGCGAGCTCAAGCATCTCCGGTTCGCTGTCTATGCAGGTGCCAGTAGCATGGCGGAAGTGTTCCAACACGCGCACAGTCGGCTCGGCCGTGCCACAGCCAAGATCCACAAACTCGAATGCGTCATCGGCATCAAAGGGAATCAGATCCACAATCATTTCCAAACCCTTACTGTAGGGTGGACTTAAGACGGGCTGGAGCCGATCATACGAATCCGCGATCGTTGCGAAGTAACTGCGCCATTCAGGTAATGAAGAATCCATTGCTACTCCATCTGACGAGATTAATTCTGATTCCAGATGTCGAGTCTAAACCACTGCCTAGATCCCAACGCCGAACTTCTCTTCAAACGCCACCCAAATTTCGGCGGGAACCTCCTGAGTCGCCGCGTCGTACGCGTCCTGAAGCTGGTGGCGGTCGGCTGGGCCGCTCATGACGATGCCGTCGATGGGCGCGTCGAGGCAGAACTGCATGGCCAAGTGTTTGATGTCCACA
>JAPOYQ010000906.1 GCA_026706505.1 Gemmatimonadota bacterium | reverse complement strand
ACAGCGGTGGCCCCGGCATCCTTAAAGAGATACAAGGTGATGACCTCGTGGCCGTTCAAACGGGTATATCCGCTCCGTTCCGCGTACCCTTCCCCGATCCGAGCGACCTCCTCCAAGCGAATCTGTTTAGGCTCCTGTCGCACCGGAATCCTGCCGATCTCTGCAAGGCTGGTAAACTCCGCCTGTATGCGTAGAGGAAACTGGGCCACGCCGTCTCGGATGGTCCCGCCTGAGTGAGTAACATTAAACTGCGCGAGACTCTGTTCCACCGCGGCAAAGCCAATGTTGTAGCGCCGACATTTCTCCACGTCGAGGAATACTTGAATTTCGCGATCGAGACCGCCGGCTACCTGCACGTAGGCCACGCCGTCAATCTGTTCGAGGCGGCGTTTGATGACGGATTGGGCGACCTCCTTTAACTCCATCAGGGCTTGGTGGTAATCGCGAGTGGACTGAGGGTGCTCGATCCGGTCGCCGGTGACGATCAGGGTCATTACGGGTGCTGAGGAAGGGTCAAAACGCAAAATGGTGGGCCGTCCGGCGGCTTGCGGCAGCCCGGCCCGGTCGAGACTGCTGCGGGCCTCAATAAAGCCCAAGTCCATGTCGCTGCCCCAGCGAAATTCGACTTCGACCAACGAGAGGCCATCCTGAGAAACCGACCGCAGGCGGCGCACACTGCCGACCGAGCTGAGGGCGGCTTCAATGGGACGAGTGACGTATTCTTCTACATCGCGGGCGTTCAGGCCGAGAGCATCCGTGCGGACCACGAGCCGGGGCACGTCAATGTCGGGCAGAAAATCCACGCTCAGGCGGAAGAGTGAATAGATCCCCAAAAAAAGCGCGGCCAGAAAACAGACGGTGGTCGCCACGGGCCGCTGGACGGCA
This sequence comes from Gemmatimonadota bacterium, assembly GCA_026706505.1. The sequence continues at coordinate 2,477 of JAPOYQ010000906.1, read as the reverse complement.
AAGCGGACGAGGCGCACGGGACGGCTAGCGCTGGACTACCACGACCTTGGCGTCGTGGGCCAGATTAAAGTGGCCGGATACAATCAGTTCTTCGCCTTCGCTCAGCCCTTCTTCGATTTCAATAAAGTCGTCATTTTCGAGACCGGTCCGCACGTAGCGCCACTTGGCCTGACCGGCTTCATGCACGAAGACCAGCGCCCGGTCATCGCGGATGAGCAAAGCATCGCGTGGGATAAGCAGCCGCTGCTGAAAAACTCTGGTTTCCACTTCTACTTGGGTGAACATGCCCGGCTTGATGCGGTGGTCGGGATTGTCGATTGCGATGTGAATACTACAGGTCCCGCTTTCGGCATCAACTACGGGGCTAATGGCCTTGATGATGCCAGTAACCTGCTCGCCGGGAAAGGCGTGGGGCCGGATGGCGACTTGGGCACCTAATTGCACCAGCCGCAGCTCGCTCTCCAAAATAGGGACATCGAGCCGCAACGGATCCAGCGCCACCAACCGCATCAAGGTGCGGCCTTGCACGACCATGCCGCCCCGGCTGACTTCCACTTGAGTTATGTAGGCGTCAAATGGGGCCTTGATGACCGTGTGTTCTAAGTCTAACTCAGCTTTTCTCACCTCTAGCCGGTTCCGAGTCAGCCCAGTCGTGCTAGCGATCCACTGCTTAGGCGAGTGATCGGTAAACAGGGCGAGCGCATCGCGGTCGTTTATGTCGGCGGTATCGACGGTAGCTTCGACATCATTCCTCAAGAGCTGCCCCCGCTTCATCTGGCTGCTCGACAGGGCAATCGCGGCATATTCGCGCAGCGAGCGGGTCATCTGGTCCTTGGCCTGTAGATAGGCAAGGTGGTAGGATTCGGCATCGATTTGCAGAATGGTGTCGCCTCGGCTGACGAAGTGGCCTTCCGCGACATGCAGGCTGCTCACCGGCCCCGACACTTGGGCGACGAGGTCGGTCTCAACCCAAGCCTTAAAGACACCACTGGCCGAAATCTGCTGCACGAAGTCGCGCTTCTGCACCGTTTGCGTGGCCACGGGCGTGGCTGGTGGTTCAAGTTCGGGGAGTGTAGTAAGGGATGGACTATCGGCGGTTGAGGATGGTGCGGATTCACCCACAATCGCATATGCCAAGGCACCCAGTCCAAACACGGTTAGGGCGATGTAGAGGATGCGTTTCATGGGTTGGGCGGGACGAGTGAGAGGGAGACCACTTCTGCATTAGATAAAAATATAAAGGATATAGGCGCAGTGGCTATTACCCATCAGTCACCTCAGCCAAAGCTGCCAAGGCAGCCCGCTCCCGTCCTGCGAGGGCACACAGCCGCGATTGAATGCGCGGCAGTACTGTTGTTGCGTCCTTGACCGTCCCTTTGAAGCACAAATTCTTCACCACAAACCAGCCCTGAGAAATGGACTCAAATTCCCGACTGAGGTCACTTAGACGCGGAAGCTCGCAGATCTGAGCAGCATGGTGGAGGAAGCGGCCATGACCTTCGCGGAGCAAGGCGATTTCCAAGAGCAACTCAGCGCATCGTCCTAAGTGCGCTTTGAGGAAGGGCTTTTCGTAATCCGCCCATGCTCCAGCATCCTCGGCGAGTTGCTCAACGCCCTCCAGTCCCACGGCGAGATTCGCTTGATCGCTGGACGCGGACATACTGCGCAGGTTGCGTTGCAGAAGGGAGCGGACGGCTTCGGGCCGCAGGGTAAGCCGTCGTCTCGGAACCTCCGGCCAGAACCAGTTGTATCGGTCTTGACTCTCTCCGGGAATCGCGCTCACATCCCAACTGGCAAGGAACAATTCGAGCGGGATACTCCGCGCTGAAGGTTGCCATGGCGAAGGATCGATGAGGTGAACGGTAGCGGCCTCGTCGTCGTACCCGGCGGCGATATACTGGTGGTCAGAATGGCGCAGACGGGGATAGAGGCCGGCTTGGGCCAGCGGGAACACGTCTAAACTGATCGCCACCGGGGTGTCTGCGTCTATTAACTTTTTCACTTCATTCCACGCGCTTTGTCCATCATTCGCGCTGCGGTTGAACAGCGCAATGCCAAAGGCTTTGAGCGTATCGGGCAGGGGCACGACCCGTCCTTGAATGCTGAACCGTTCGTCTTCCTCTCGGCAATAAATAAAGTCCCAATGGGAAAAACAGGGCACCGATGGTTCGCATTCATAGAAGCGCAACAGGCTATCCAACACCACATAGACGCAGTTGTAGCGTCGGTGAGTGCAAAAGGGAATGCCATCAATGTGTTTTTTCATACAGATGTCTCTAAAGTTAAGGCAAACAGGTGCATAGATGGATTGTCCGGCAGCACGAGCCCCGCAAGCGATCTGGGTGTTTCCAAAGAAATCACCTGATGCCAAATCCCGGCCTCAAGATGCGTCTCCGTCATCTCATAGCCCGCGCCCGGCGGGGAGATGCCAAAGAGAAATACGTGAGGGATGAGACTATCGGGGGTAATCAGGGGGC
>JAPOYQ010000318.1 GCA_026706505.1 Gemmatimonadota bacterium | reverse complement strand
CTCTGCGCCTGTCGCTCGGCGAGAGCATACACAGTGCTAATGCCGACGAAAAACGCCAACAGGGCGAAAAATTTTCTCCGCGTCATCTAGCAATCCTGTAATGACTTGAACGATTCGAGCTGCGGATCGTCTCGTTTCTGCTATTCTGCGTCCATCTGCGTCCATCTGCGGATCCAAAAAACAAGGGAGGCGGATCGCCATTGATCCACCTCCCTAAATCAAACCCGCAAACTACCGGGACTGCTACTCCATGTAAGAAGCCTTGATGTGGCCCCAGCTATCGTTCTCGACGGCGGTTGGCAAGAGATCCATCTGCGCCGGTAGCAAGATAAAGTCGGTGATGCACTTGCCGTCGCCGTTGCCGCAGCGCGCGCCGCCCATGCGCCAAGCGGCAAAGCGGCGGTCGGTGTCGTTGTCGGTGCCTACATCGTTGTCGATGATCGAGATGCCCAGACCGATGATGTCGTTTTCGCCAAAGTCGTGCTGGATGCTATTTTCGGGCGATGCGTGGTCGAAATCGTCCCAGCCCACAGTCCACCACTCGGCCTGGAAGGTCGCCTCAGTGGCGTGCGCGCCGTTGAGATTGAAGGAATTGCCACAGCACGAATAGGGCTCGACGTCGTGCCAAGTAGCGCTCGAGGCCCAAAGCCAGTTCCAGCCAATCGGCTCCATCGGCGGCCAGCGGTAGTGGCTCATCTGGTTGAGGCGTCCCCGGTTGCGCAGCACTTCTTCTTCGGTGTCGAAATCGTCGGCACCAAACCAAGAGACATCGCCGCCGTGGTTGGCGTCGAGGTTGATCTCAAAGCTGTCGTCGCCGCCAGCACCACCTATGCCGCCGGCATCGCGGTCCCATAGATCGTCGAAGCGGTCATAGACGAAGTAAAGGCGGTCCAGCTCGTCGTTCCAGCCCGAGGTCCAGCGGAAGTTCAGATCCGCGGTATTGACCTCGGCTCCAACCTCGCCAGCCACTACTACGTGCAGGAGCTCGCCGTTGAACTCGCTGAAAGGCGTGAGCCACAAATTGTCGGGCACTACGTCCCACTCAGAAATATCGCCGTCCATCACCGGCAGATGCGACGTGGGCCACTGCCAGACGCCCAAGATTAGCCCCTCGGGCACGTGCGCAAAAGAAGGCGAGCTCAGCCCCAAAAGCGATACGGCCACACTCAGCGTCAATAGTTTCCTCATAACTTGTCTCCCTCTCCTAAAAATGGGGGTTGCCTAAATGATAAAATCCTCGCGCCGATACACTCGGAGCGCGCTTTGAATCACATTAATTTGAATCACATTAAGTTGTTAGTCATAACAAATGGCTCTTATGTTGTCAATGTCTTTTTAGAGCCGTGTCGCAGCATAAAAGATGCGTTGACATCCTCAAAATTATGCTATCGATCGTCTTATTCCTCCTCGCGCTCTACCCAGCGGCCTCCCAGGCCCAGCAGCAATCCGCTTCCGAGCGCATGGCCGCTCGCCTGCGGCAGATCGCCAGCGAAGTCCGCGCCCAAGTCTCCACCAACCTCAACACCCTGAACATGAATGCCGCCAGCGCCGCCTACCTGCGCGAGCAGCTAGCCAACGCGCAAAATCACAATCGCCAACAAGCACTGCACCTCGAATTGGCCATCCAGCTTCTGCGCGCCGGCCAGACGCGCGAGGCCATCGCCGAACTGCACCTCCTGCAAGCGCAAGACCTGCCCCCCGGCCTCCACACGCGCGTCCGCGACCGGCTGGGCATCGCCTACTTGCGCCTCGGCGAACAGGAAAACTGCCTGCTCCACCACACTATTGCCTCCTGTCTGTTGCCCATCCAAGGCGAGGGAATCCACACTCTGCAAGAAGGCTCACAGGCCGCCATCGAACAGTACACAGCGGTCCTACGTGAAGATCCAGATGACCTGAGCGCCCGCTGGTTGCTCAACATCGCCTATATGACCCTCGGCCAGTACCCCCATGCCGTCCCGCCCGAGTGGCTCGTACCCCCGGATTGCTTCGCCGACTCCAGTGCTATCGGGCGCTTTGAAGACCGGGCACCGGGCCTAGGCTTGGACGTAGTCTCCCTGTCCGGCGGCAGCATCGTCGATGATTTCGACAACGATGGCTATCTCGATGTCGTCGCCTCTTCTTGGGGCCTAGACGACCAACTTCGCTACTTCCGCAACCAAGGCGACGGCACCTTTGCCGAGCGCACCGAGCAAGCCGGCCTCACCGGCCAAATCGGCGGCCTCAACATCTGCCAAGCCGACTACGACAACGACGGCAACCGCGACATCCTCGTGCTGCGCGGAGCCTGGCTCGCCGACTTAGGCCACCACCCCAACTCCCTGCTGCGCAACAGCGGCGGTACCTTCGCCGATGCGACCGAAGCAGCCGGTTTGCTCGCCTTTCACCCCACTCACTCGGCTGCCTGGAGCGACTACGACAACGACGGCGACCTCGACCTCTACGTCGGCAACGAGTCCGATGCCTGGGAGCGACACCCCTGCCAGCTCTACCAAAACCAAGGCGACGGCACCTTCGCCGATGTCGCGCCCGAGCTGAGCATCGACAACATCGGCTTTGTCAAAGGAGTGACCTGGGGCGACTACGACGACGACGGCGATCCCGACCTCTATCTCTCCCGCCTCGGCCAAGACAACGTCCTCTACCGCAACCAAGGTCCAGGGGAACCGTTTGTCGACGCGACCGCAGCGGCTGGCGTCGCCGAGCCGCAGGGATCGTTCCCCACTTGGTTTTGGGACTACGACAACGACGGCGACCTCGATCTCTTCGCCGCTGGCTACCACAGCGAAAACCCCGATGATATCGCCGCAGTCTATCTAGGTCAGCCCTCGTCCGCATCAAGGCCCCGCTTCTACCAAAACCGGGGCGACGGCACCTTCGCCGATATAACGGCACAGGTCGGTATGGACGGAATTATCCTAGCGATGGGAGCCAACTTCGGCGACCTCGACAACGATGGCTTCCTCGACTGCTATATCGGCACTGGCAACCCCGACCTGCGCTCATTGCTCCCCAACCGCATGATGCGCAACGTCGGCGGACAGCGCTTTGCGGAAGCGACCTTCTCCGGCGGCTTCGGCCACATCCAAAAAGGCCACGGGATCTCCTTTGCCGACATCGACAACGACGGCGACCAAGACATCTACATCGTCCTGGGCGGAGCCTACGACGGCGACTTCTACCAGAATGTCCTGTTTGAAAACCCCGGCCACGGCCATCGCTGGCTCACCCTCCGCCTCGAAGGCGTCCAATCCAACAGAGACGCCTTGGGTGCCCACATCCAAGCGCGCATCCGCGAAAAGGGCCTCGTCCGCGACATCTACGCCACCGTCGACTCGACGCGCCGAAGCTGCCGCCCGAGCCG
>JAPOYQ010000073.1 GCA_026706505.1 Gemmatimonadota bacterium | reverse complement strand
TTGACGTTGTTGCAGTCTGGATGGCTGCTACAAGCCAATAAGCGCCCATAGCGTCCCGTCTTGACGACCATGGGCGCGCTACTCTGGTCACAGACTTCGTCGGTCTCCACCTCGCTTTGCTCTTCGAGAGGTTTTGTATTTTTGCACTTGGGATAACCAGAGCAAGCGAGGAAGCGGCCGTTGCGACCCCACTTGACGACCATGTCGGCCCCGCAGTCCTCGCAGTCCTCGTCCGACACCTCTTGCAGCGCGCGCTTTAGCTCTTTGCGTTGACTATTGGCCGCGTCTAAATCACCCTTCCACGAGCCGTAGAACTGCTGCACGATCTCCACCCAGTTGGTGCCCCCATCTTCGATCTGATCGAGCTTGTCCTCCATATTGGCCGTGAAAGCTACGTTGAAGAGGTGCGGAAAGGTATCGACGAGTAGTTTGTTGACAGTCTGGCCGCGCTCAGTAGCCACGAAGTAGCGGTTATCGACCTTTTCGACGTACTTGCGATCGAGGATGGTAGTGATGATTTGCGCATAGGTCGAGGGACGGCCAATGCCCTCGGATTCTAGTTCCTTAACGAGAGACGCCTCGGTAAAACGCGGCGGTGGCTTAGTAAAGTGCTGCTCAGGAAAAACCTTCTCTAACTTCAGCACTTCGCCCTCGGCAATGCCAGCAGGCATGGCCCGCGATTCTTCTTTTTCTTCTGCCTGGGCCATGCCGTTAGACATAGTCTCCGGCTTGTCCTCGTCTTCTTTGCTCTCGCTATAGAGCAGGGTAAAGCCCGGAAACTTGACGATGCTACCTGTAGCGCGGAGCAAATAGGGGCCGGCCTCGACATTAGCCGTCGTGATGCTGAGTACCTGCGGCTTCATCTGCGAGGTCACAAATCGCTTCCAGATCAGGGAGTATACCCGCGCTTGATCTGGCGTAAGTAAGTCCTCGATCTTGTCTGGATGCAAAGCCACGGAGGTGGGGCGTATGGCCTCATGGGCGTCCTGGGCGCTGTTTTTGGTCCGGTAGTGATTGGGCGTTTCGGGCACGTACTCGTGGCCGTAGAGAGTGCCGATCTGCTCGCGCACCTCGGCAATGGCGTCGGCTGCAACACGCACCGAATCCGTGCGCATATACGTAATCAGACCACGGGTTTCGCCCTCGACCTCAATGCCTTCGTATAGCTGCTGAGCTACAGCCATGGTGCGCTTGACCGAAAAGCGCATCCGCCGAGCGCATTCCTGCTGCAAGGTGCTAGTCGTGAAGGGCGGGGCCGGGCGGCGCACTTGGTCGCGCTGCTTGACCTCTTTGACCGCTATATCCTGCACGGCTAGCTCAGCGGCGATGCGATCGGCCTCCCCCTGATTGGCGATGTCGAGCTTCTCGCCGTCTTTGGCCAAAAGGCGCGCCCAAAATGAACCTCGGCTCTCGCGGTCCAAAAGGGCCTCGATCGACCAGTACTCCTGCGGATTAAACGCCTTGATCTCGCGGTCGCGCTCGCAGATTAACCGCACAGCTACGGACTGCACTCGACCGGCTGAGAGCCCGGAGTGTATGACCTTCCACAAGAGCGGGCTGATCTCGTAGCCGACCAAGCGGTCCAGCACGCGCCGCGCCTGCTGGGCATCGACCTTGTGGAGATCCAGCACGCTCGAGCGCTCCAGCGACTCGTGCACCGCCTTGGGCGTGATCTCGTTGAAGAGGATTCGCTTGACGTTGTCGTCTTTGCGGGAGATGGCTTGGGCCACGTGCCAAGCAATGGCCTCGCCCTCGCGGTCGGGGTCGGTGGCCAAGTAGGTGGTATCGGCGGCTTGGGCTGCTTTGCGGAGACCGCTGAGGATCTTGCCCTTGCCCCGAATCGTTACATAGCGCGGCTTGAAGCCATCTTCAATGTTGATGCCCAGCTCTTTCGGCGGCAAATCCCGCACATGCCCCATACAGGGTTTAACCACAAAATCTTTACCTAAAATTTTGTTGATTGTCTTGGCCTTGGCTGGCGACTCGACAACCACCAATGACTTGCCCATCTGCTCCCTCGGTTGATAGTACTGAAAGCTGTAAGTTACGTAAATTACGTAATTTTCTGAATATATAGACGCCCTAAGACAATCGCAAGACGCGCTCTTGACAAACTAAAGCCGCCGCCTTTTTGTAACGCATTTAGTTTTACGCGCTGTATTCCCTGAGGTTTGCACCTTGATCCACCGCAAGAAATCAAGCGAAATAGAATACATTGCCGCTAGCTGCGAAATCGTCTTCGCCGTCCAGCAGAAGCTCGAAGCGCTCATCGCGCCTAGCGTCAGCACCCTCGAGCTAGACCAAGTCGCCGAGGCCGAAATCCGCGCCTTAGGGGCTGTGCCCGCCTTCAAGGGATACCACGGCTTCCCCTACTCGATTTGCACTTCAGTAAATGCCGCAATCGTGCATGGGTTCCCCGACAAAATTCCGCTGCAAGAGGGCGACATCGTCAGCATCGACGTGGGTGCCTACCTCGACGGCTACTATGGCGACGGGGCCTTCACCGTCGCGGTCGGAGCGATAAGCAAGCAAGCACAGCATCTCATCAACGGCACCCTCGCCTGCCTCGCACGGGGCATTGATCGAGCGCGACCCGGCGGACGACTCTCCGACATTTCGCACGCCATCCAGTGCCACGCCGAAAGCCAAGGACTATCCGTAGTGCGCGAGTACGGAGGCCACGGCATTGGCCGCGAGCTGCACGAATCTCCCTATATCGAAAACTATGGCCCTCCCGGTAAAGGTCCGCTGCTCAAACCCGGGCACGTATTCTGTATCGAGCCAATCCTCTGCCTAGGCGACCCCCAAATCGATCACCTCGACGACTGGACCACCCTTACCTCTGATCGCTCATTCGCCGCCCATGCCGAGCACACCGTCGCCATTACTGAGGACGGCCCGCGGATTTTGACCCTGCCCGCTGTGCTGATATGAAGGTCACCTTCCTCGGCACCGGTACCTCTATCGGGGTGCCGCGCATCGGCTGCTACTGTCCGGTTTGCACCTCGGACGATCCAAAAAACAAGCGCTTGCGCTGCGCTTTACACCTAGCACATCAAGGCCGCTCCATTCTCGTCGATGCCGGTCCGGATCTCAGAACCCAAGCCTTGCGCTATCAGATCGACCGCGTCGATTGCGTGCTGTTGACCCACGGCCACGCCGATCATCTCCACGGCCTCGACGACGTGCGCTCCTATTGCTTTGACCGCGACCAGCCGCTGCCCTGCTATGCGGACCCAGATACCATTGCACGCGTCGAACGAGTTTTCGACTACGCGTTTGACAAAGACGCCCCCAGCGCGACGCCACAAATTGCCTTGCGTCCGATTGCCGGGCCGTTCACTACCTGTGGGCTCGCCATCGAGCC